>NZ_JAUBTT010000096.1:0-32096 GCF_036705125.1 Microcoleus sp. B7-D4 | reverse complement strand
TGATTTACAGAGCTCGATTGCTGTGCGGCTGTGCGTTCCTGCTGTTCTACTGTGGCCGCAATTTCTGTGGAAGAACTAACAATCATATTGACTGACTGATTCATGCTCTTTGCAATGCCTGAAGCAATCCCCAGAGCGATCGCAATTGCCGTAAGTGCAGCTACAGCAGTGCTTAAAATCACCACTGTAGTCAGGAACTGCAAAGCTTTAATTTGCTCTTTTTCTTGCTCAATTAAAATCCCTTCCTCGGTGCTTTGAAACTCCTTAGCTATAGCATCAACCTGACGAAGCTTTGGTACAATTTGTGTCTTCCATAAGTTAAGTCCCTCGTCTTGCTTACCTTGATCAACCAAAGAAAAGGCTTGTTTATAGCCTTGGTCTATCTGATTTTTTAAGACCTTCATTTCCTCTAGCCGCTGGCGCTGTTGCGGGTTTTGTGCCCGATTAAGTAAATCCTGATAGGATTTGTCAAAGCTGTTTGCCTCTTCATTGTATTCAGTTAAGAAAGCACTATCTTTGGCCAAAAAATACCCACGAGCCGCTTTTTGCATACCTGCAAATCCTAGCTGTTGCTCTTTCAAATCTATAACAACAGCATGAGAATTATTTAGCACTTTTGCTTTTTCTTCGACTTCTTTAGCATTAAAGAAAACCAAAGTAGCTGCTCCAACTGAAAGCAAAATAGGTAGGGAATATCCCCACAGAATACGCTCTCTTAATTTGGTGGCTTTGAAGTTAATCATCTTAAATTTTTCCTATCTTTAAAAAACCCACACATTAATCCCCTTCAAAGCAATGGGAAGTGCATATCCTAGTCGCATCCCGTTTCTCAGCTTTAAGTTGGCAAACATGGCAATGTCTCCTGTTGGGTTAGGTAGCGGAATTATCTCATTCTCAACCATTGACTCAGACTCATCAAGAAAAACCTGAAAAAACTTAATATCGAGCAAGCTATGCAGGTCAAAGCCTTGAGAATTAAGGGTTGTTTTACCTGCTTCGATTTTGGATAAATCCTGTTTATTCGATTGTAGCGAGAAATTCAGGAACCAAACCCAAACATCGTCAATCGATTTTAGATTTTAGATTTTCGATTTTCGATTGAGCCCACGGATAAATGCGGGGGCAATAAGTGATTTTCGATTTTGGATTGATTCCACGGATAAATCACGTGGCGGGTACCACCTTTGAAATTCGTGGTCAAATTCTCTCCCCCACTCTTCCTCTCTCCCACTCTTCCTCTCTCGCACTATTGATTGGGGTTCAAGTCGATCGCATAAATGTTACAACTAGCGTTAAGCAACAAAATTTTAAGGTCATGGAAATAGTAGTGACGCTGGTGCTGGGTTCGGTGCTGTTTGTCTGGGGAATGCGGTTCGGGCGGGTGTTAGTTCGATCGGGAGTGACGGCTAATGATTTGTTCAAGGGCAGAAACTCGATCGCCCTGCTGTTTTTGGGTTTTTATATTGCCTTGCTGCTACTGGCTTTAAATATGCCTCAAATGCCTGCTTTGCCGATCGAGTGGCGCTTTCACGGGATGCGAGTTACTTGGACTTTGCTCAGAGTGATGCTGATGGGAGTCTGCGGTATTGGCTTTAGTATAAGTTGGTTGACAGCGCGATCGCAAGTAATCGCAGTAATCTTAATTGGTTGCTTGGGATTGGGAGGATTTACAGGCGCTGAAAACTATTTTATGGCGCCAATTTACGATGATTTAATAGATAATTTGCAGCCCAACGGTGTATTTCGACAAACATCTAACAGCAGTTGCGCCCCCGCCGCCCTAGCAACAGTGTTAAGGCGTTGGGGAATCGATGCGACGGAATCGAATGTAGCGCGTTTTGCCGGCACGAGTCGCTTGGGAACTTCGATGCCACAGTTAATAATAGCAGCAAGAGCTTTGGGCGTAAATGCGATCGAACTAACGCCAACTTGGGAGCAAATTCAGCAAATTAATCGCCCCGGAGTCCTAGCAGTTTGGCTGTTTGACGGCCCTCGGAAGCTACCCCACGCGGTGGCTTTGCTGGGAATGAATGACAGTGTAGCTGCCATTGGAGACCCGGCGCGGGGCCGGATTTTCTATTTAGATAGAGCAACTTTTGCCCAGGTTTGGCGGGAGGAATACGTGCCGATTTTTCGTTCGGCGGATATCTTGTTAAGTGACAAACAAGCTATTGACTATTTGAGTAAATTAGGATATAATAGCGGCAATTTAAAAGCAGATATCGAGCGCTTTCAAACAGATAAAAAATTGCAAGTCAGCGGCAACTTAGACCGGATGACTGAGTTAATGTTGAGCGGCAGCTTTTTGCAAGAAGTCCCCAGATTGGATGGGAAATAGTTATTGAAAATCGTCAACCGCAGAGGCACTATTGACCGACAGAGAAGAGGAATCATGCGGTTTTTTTCAAACAATCTTTGAGTCATATTATTTCCGGTCTATTACCCATAATACGGTAGGGGCGGGTTCACGGAAAATATCTGCCAATAATTGACAATCTCAAAAACCCGCCCTTTTAATCGCTCGATCGGACATGATATCATCCGTTCCTAGCGATCGCAAAGATTCGATCGCCCCAGCCGACGATCGACGATCGCACCTTCGTAGCGTGGCTGCATGAAATTACCGTAAGCGTAGGCAGTTGCATCTAATTCCTGCTATATTTTTACGGTCGATCGCACCTTAGCCATGCCTCACCGTTTTTGACAATTGGGAACAGTTGAATCGCCCATTTTAGGCTCAGACAGCTTGACTTCCCATCCCGGTAAATTCCACCAATTAACTCGCTGATTCGGCTGAATCCAAAAGTCTAGTTGTGTGATCTTGCCATCCTCAAATCTGAGTGTAGGAAAGTTAGGATAACTGGTATCATCGGTTTCGCGATAAGTGCGTCCAAGGTAATTTAGGCAGGTCGTTAATCCGTCAGTAATTCCCAATTCTTCCACTCCTTTTCCCTTCAATTTGGCATCATCGTAGCTGAAAGAACCGTTGAATGAATTGCCCGCTAACCCGCCTTTGGTAACAGTGATGGTGAAATCGTAGGTGACGGGAACTGCGTAGGCTTGGGTGGCAGTTACAAATGTGCTCAGAAGAGTCGTGGCGATGGCTACCGAGAGTTTGGAAATTGCTCGCACACTCGCATCCCGAAAAAGACCAACACTATAAATTTCGCTTTCAATCATCGGGAAACTCCTTGATTAAACTTATATAGTCAGTGTGCATTTTGGATATGATATAGCAATCCTAAATCATTTGTGTAATTCTTGTAGGGGCAATCCCCCCGTGGTTGCCCCATGAGGCCGGGGTAGGCACTCTTAGCACTACCCCTACATCTTTTTACGACTCCTGCAAGGATCGCTATATCATAAGCTATCAGTTACAGCATATTCCATGTAGATGTAGAGGGCGAGAAACCGGGTTTCGAGCAACAGAATCAGTAAGGATGGGAGAACTGTAAAGAAACCCGGTTTCTGGGGTATACTTCATCAACCTGGAATACGCTGTAAATGCGATCGCAGCAGAGTGCCAAGCAAACAAAAATTACCGCCTAGGGTTCATAATGTATACTTTTTTTGCACTGAAAACCCAACCGAAAACATTCGTCTTTAATCGCCCAAAATTAACTCAGTAGATTTAACCACATTCATTCCCGCCGCCGCAAATTTTTGATAAGCTGCATCTGCTTGTTCCGTAAAATCAACAACACCCGGAACAACCACAGGCGAAGTGCAATCTTCCAGCAAATAAACCTTCTTTGCCAAATTCGGATCTCGCGCCAAAATTTCAGTCAGCAAATCATCAATTGTCCAAGCAACGCAGTGACTTTTGGCTTGTCCGGCAATAATTACTGCATCAAAATCGAGCAATTTATCAATAAACTTAGCATTTTTTTCCGCAATCGGATTGCCGTCGAATCCATCTAACACTTCCGGCCGCAAAACCGAATAGTTTTCAGTCAGTGGATTCCCGCCTTTGATTTCAAAAAGTGCTTGGCTGTTGCGGGCTATAGTATGAAAAAATATTGCTTCTTCCACCGCAGAAACCAGCGCGTGTCCGATGCCACCTAACATTGAGTGATAGGGCCAAATTGTCAGGGGATATTTCCCATCGGCGCTGAGTTTTTTGACGTAGTGGCAAGCCTGTTTTTCCAGTGCTGAAAAATTGCCCCCGCTGATGCTATCGGCGACGGCTGGATTGACTTTCCAAATGCCTTTTTGGACATCTTCGAGTGTAATAGAAGTTGCGGCGGGTAGGGGGTGTTCGCCAGCTTCGTTTATCCAAAAGATTGGATGAAAAATTTGCATGGCGGTGTGGGTGTCCATTGTCGGCGCAATGGTTGTAATTGCGTTTAAATTACGGTAAATAAATTCGCACAGCCGCAGGTTGTCATCAACGGCGCCACTACCCGAACGCCCGCCCACAAATAATTCAAATTCGGGCAGACAAAAGGTATTTTGGGCATCGATTATCATCAAACAAATACGGTTTTTGTCGCTGGTTGCTGGTTGGGTGTTGTGCTGCTTTGCCCAATCTTTCGCTTGGGCGGCGCGTTCTTGGTAGGGTACTCGCCAGACTTCGCCTAATTTTTCGGGGTCAAAATGTTCGGGGATTGGAAGTTGGGCTTTTGGTGTCATGACGATCGCTTTTAGGGTAGTTTACAGTAATAATTTAAGTTTGCAGTATAATGCTGATAAATATTTGCGGGTTAATCATGACAAAAGCACGAATCCAAGATTATGCTAGGGTAAAATTTAAACGCATAGTGTTGTTTTTTTCGATCGCACTTTTGCTCGCTCTCTTAATTGTAGCAACTAGATCCGCCTACGTTCAAGATGTTTTGAGAACTCTGTTAATGCGGATCGAGGATTTAGGGTGGTGGGGGCCAGTGGCTTTTGTAGCTACTTATAACTTGGCTACTGTGCTGTTTGTACCGGGTTCGGTACTGACGCTGGGAGGGGGGGCGATTTTTGGTTTGTGGTGGGGTTCGGTTTACGTCTTTGCGGCGTCCACTTTAGGTGCTGTATTTGCTTTTGCGATCGGGCGCTATTTGTGCCGCGATCGCGTGGTAAAATATATGGAATCTCACCCCAAGTTTAAAGCTCTCGATCGCGCAGTTTCCCAACAAGGATTAAAAATAGTTTTTTTGACTCGTCTTTGTCCTTTATTTCCTTTCAATTTATTGAATTACGCTCTGGGAATCACTCAAGTTTCTTTGAAACATTACGTGCTGGGTTCCTTTGGCATGATACCGGGTACAATTATGTACGTTTACTCGGGTTCTTTGGTGGGAGAGGTTGCTGCGATAGGCACGGCAACTGTGTATGCAAGTCCTCAAGATTCCGCAGTAAAAGGGTTGATTAATATTATCAGCTTTCTTGCTACTGTCGCTGTTACTGTATTTATCACTCGCATAGCCAGCAAAGCTTTGGAAGAAAGTATTTAATTAGGATAATTTGCCAATGTCGCAGTCAAAAGTCGATCGCGTAACTGTCCCCCCGATGGACGAGCACAACCAGAAATTAGTCTCCTATTTGCATCCGCCAGATTGGGTAAATCCGCAGCCGGCTAGCAGTTATAATTTAGTAGTAATTGGCGCGGGGCCCGCCGGATTAATTGTTGCTGCCGGTGCCGCAGGTTTGGGCGCGAAAGTTGCTTTGATTGAAAAACATTTGATGGGGGGCGACTGTTTGAATGTCGGTTGTGTGCCGTCCAAAGCTTTAATTCGCTCGTCTCGCACTGTTGGCGATATCTGGGAAGCAAATAAATTTGGTGTTAATGTTTCTAACGGTGCAGAAGTGGATTTTGCCGCTGTGATGGAACGGCTGCGCCGCATCAGGGCGGGAATCAGCGATGTTGATTCTGTTGAACGCTACCAGCACAAATTAGGAGTCGATGTTTTTTTAGGTTCGGGTCGTTTTACTAGCAATTCTACCATAGAAGTTGCAGGTCAAACTCTCCGCTTTAAAAAAGCAGTAATTGCCACAGGTGCAAGGGCGCTACAACCACAAATTCCCGGCTTACAAGAAGCTGGATATTTGACAAATGAAACTGTCTTTAACCTCACAGAAAGACCTCAGCGTTTGGCAGTAATTGGCGCAGGGCCGATCGGCTGCGAATTGGCTCAAGCCTTTCGGCGGCTGGGCTCGGAAGTCGTATTGCTGCACAAAAATGCTCAGATTTTAGATAAGGAAGATGCGGATGCTGCTAAAATTGTGCAGCAGGCTTTTCTACGCGAAGAAATTCAACTAATACTAGAATCCACAATCGATCGCGTTGAAAAAACAAATGCAGGCAAAGTAATTTATTATAAATGTCAAGGTAAGGAAGCATGGGTAACAGTAGATGAAATTATTGTGAGTACAGGGCGATCGCCCAATGTGGAAGGATTGAATCTGGAGGCGATCGGTGTCGAATACGATACACAAACTGGCGTATTTGTCAACGACAACTTGCAAACTACTAATCCCCGCATTTATGCCGCAGGCGATATTTGCATGAAACATAAATTTACTCACGCTGCTGATTTTGCCGCGAGGATGGTGATTCAAAACACTCTATTTTTCGGGCGCAAAAAGCTCAGCGCTTTGACGATACCTTGGTGTACTTACACAAACCCGGAAATTGCGCGCGTCGGAATTGGGGAACACGAGGCTAAGGAAAAAAACATTGATATCGATACATTTTTAATTCCTTTCAGTCAAGTCGATCGGGCAATTATTGACGGCGAAGAGGAAGGATTTGTGAAAATTCACGTCAAGAAAGGCAGCGATAAAATATTAGGTGCAACTATTGTAGCGCGCCACGCTGGGGATATGATCAGCGAGATTACTTTGGCAATGGTTAACAATATTGGTTTGGGAAAGATTGCTAGCACAATTCACCCGTATCCAACACAAGCTGATGCAATTCGCAAAGCCGGGGATGCTTACAATCGCACTCGTTTGACGCCGTTTGTGAAAAATTTGTTTAACCGCTGGCTGGCTTGGACGCGATAGTTTGAACTGTATTGAATCAACACCAGGTACAATTGAACCGTAGGGGCGGGTTCACCAACCATCTATGGAAAAAATTAATAATCTCCTAAACCCGCCCCCACCCGATAGAAAATACAAATTTACCATTAATTTATTGAATCAAATGTTGATGTAAAATAGGGCGTTGGAGGGCGGGTTTATCAGATTGTTTGATTTGTGTTAAAGATTTCGGTGAACCCGCCCCTACAGAGATTGCGGTTTCAATATTCCCCTTTACGTTTCTGTTTCTGTTTCAAATCCAACACCTTCATACAAAAGTGCGATCGGCAAATCAAACTCAATGCTTGATAAAGTGATAATCTCCCCAGCAGTGTAAGAATAGTACAGCCACATTCTCCCCTCTCCCCGACAGTAACGCTCAACAAAAATCTTTTGTGAATCAATCAAGATATACTCTTGCAAAGTCGGAATTTTCAGATAACAAGTGAATTTTTCATCCCGATCTTTAGCACTTGTACTGGGAGAAAGAACTTCCACAATGATTTTAGGATTCTGAATGAAATTGCGCGAATTAATGTCTTCTGGATCGCAACTGACTATCACATCAGGGTAGTAGTAACGGCTTTGAAAACTGACTTGCAATTTCACATCTGACACGTTCATCCGACAGCCTCTGGAACGCAGATGCGGGCGCAAGTTCCTGTAAAAGTTAAGTGCAATATCGTTATGGGGAATTGTACTGCCCATTCTGGCAAAAACTTCGCCGTTGACATATTCGTAGCGAATCTCTTGTTGAGCTTCCCATTCGAGATATTCCTCAACGGTCATTTTTTGGGGTGGTTGGGGAATGGATATCATAACAAAATTTTTGTCAATGTTACTTTGAGTGTAGCATTAGGAGTTGGGAGATCGCCCGCGCAAACAAACCCTGCCTTAGAAATCCCCTTCATCTACTTGGAATACCGTCAATCCTAAGCCTCTCCACATATCAACAACTTGCTGGCGATCGTCCAACACAAACTTAACATTATATTTCCCTGCAATATGCCGCCGATAAAATTCTTCCTTCATAATCGCATCCTTCCTCATATCTCCGGTTTTCCGCATATAAAGAGCGGCATAATTGACCTCATACTGCTGCAACCATTTTTCAGTTTGAGGCTGACAATCATCTGTGCGGCCCGACACTACAATAATATGGGCGCTGGTTTGCCACTTGCGAACGGTATCTAAAACTGGCGGATTGGGTAAATCGCGATCGCACGTAGAAGCATCAAAAGGATTTCTGCCATTGAGAAGCGCTAATGTGCCGTCCATATCAACAATAATTGCATCCGGCAAATCCGGGTTATATTCCGGCGGCACAACGGGAACCCGCACGTACTTATTGTACATCTTCATTATCACATCTTTGCCCACCGAATTAAGTCTTTTCAAATCCCGTTTAATACATTCCTCAACCGGAACTTGTAGGAAAGAATCATTAACTTCGACAACAGCTTTACCTTTAACCAACTCCTTGATATGCTCGATGTGAGGCCCAAAATTAGTATCATCAACAATGACGTGCTTGCCGCTTTCCAAAGCCATCAAAATAATCGTATCTCTCAACTGCACAATAAACTTTTCATTTGCCGGCGACCAATGAGAAGCGTGAGCCATTTCTCTGAGCAAATCTTTATTGCTACGCACCCACTTGGCAGGTTCCGACAGCAGCAATTCCCTAGCAAATTGAGATTTTCCCGAAGCAGGTAAACCGACAAGTACAATAACTCTTTTCATGGCAATTGGTAATTGGTAATTGGTAATTGGGCATTGGGCATTGGGCATTGGGCATTGGGCATTGTTTAAATACTTACCTCTTCATTCCATCCGTCAGATCCGTTACATCCCGTACATTGCTCGTTGCCGAACTTCCCTCTTCCCTCTTTCTTAAACATTTGCCTCACGCTCGATAATTAATCCGTGTATCCGTGTCAAAATCCGTGTCGTGCCTTCTTCTTCACAAACCTAGATGGATGTAATCTAAACCCAGCAACTCTTCTATTTTATGAATAGTAACATCGCGGAGAGCTTCTTTCACTCCCGCAACTCTTCGGGCCCGCAAAGAAAACAAAATCCCGGAATACGGCAAATGTTTCACAGCTAATGCAAAATCTTTCTGAACTTCGATATGTTCGTGCTGTCGGTAAGCTTCCTCGATTTCTTCAACCAAAGATTGATATTTCTCCTTAACTTGTTGATACAACTTACTCCACTCAGGAAAATAAGCTAAAAACTCTTCTCCTTCATTAGTTAAAACAATCTCGATCATCCTGCGAGTAGAAAACCCTTCGCGCAGATGGGAAATCGCCACATATTGCGGAGACTTTACTTTAACTCTGTTGAAGTTAGCATCGCAGATAATATACCCTTCCGAATTCATCGGATCTAAATGTTGAGCCGCTTCGACAACTTCTTTCCAGCTAGTTAAAGGATAGGATGCTACCAATTCCCAGCCGTATTTATTGGCCCAAATACTCGGAGCGGTTTCTAGCAGCGTTTGAGTGTTGCGAACCCCGTGCAGCACGATTTGATTGTTTTGTTGCTGGACAACTATTCTATTGTAAGGCGTCATCAACTCAAAGATAAAACACTGGTCTGTTTCTTGTGGCAATTGATATCCCAATTCTTGCCAAACTTTCCAAAAAAGTTCGGCAAAGGTGAACCCAAAACCATTAACTTCACCGGCCGCGTCGGGAGTGCCGCTAGATTGCACTCTCCATTCTCCCTTGTAAAAATACAGTACAGTCAGAGAACCGTCTAGTTTTTCATAAACTTTGGCATGACTCCAATCAATTGCAGCGGCGTGAATTTCTCCGTAATTAAAAAATTTGTCGTAGGGATAAGAAACTATCTGCCAATCTTGAGATGAATCTAAAATAATGCCTCGGCACTGCTGGACTATCTTTTCGCCCAATGGAGATTCTATCTGCGAGTATTTCAGACAGACTAAATCGGGATATTGGCGGTGGCGGGTAACTTTGATATGATAAGTTTCGGACAAAGTTTCCAATCCGTACTGGCGCAAATACTCTTGCAGTTCCACGATAGACTCCTAAATTGCTCGCCTTCTCTATATTATATATGACTTCATATTCTGGCAACCTTGTCAAGATAGTCAAAAAACATTTTTCCCGGAAAAGCGAGTGTTAATTTGGTATTTTGAATTATGGTTGTACATACGTGAATGCGGTTTGCCGCCCAACTAAACTCTTGGAATATTAAGGAAAAAGACCGTGAAGAAGAAATTATTACTTTTGGCTACTTCTGCTTGTGTATTGACTGCTTTAGTACCTCCCTCGGTTGTTTTTGGATCTTCGCCATTGTCGCTGCGACAATCGGGAACAACACAAATTGCTCAAGGAGGCGCTGCGTTTCCGGTAAATGAAATTTTGCGAAAGTTAAAAGGCAAAACGCAAGTGCCTATTTTTATTCCCAGCAGGATTCCGCTTTCGGGAAAAATGTACTATCCAACTACAGCACAAGCAAACAGCTATAGTATTTCAATCGAGTATAAACCAGATTGCGGCGGTACGACTGTTTGCACTTTTGGGTCAATTCTAGGTCAAAAAGGCGGGGAGTTTACTACAAAACTAGAAGGGGTAACTAAGACGTTAAAAAATGTCAAACTTGCGGGCGGAGTGAAAGGAGTTTTTCATAACGGTTGTGGGGCTTACTGCACAGCAACTCTTCAGTGGAAAACTCAGGGTTTTATGTATACCGTCGTCATTAAGAACGGACGAGAATCTGATTTAATTTTAATAGCAAATTCTGCTATTAAAGCTGGGAAGCGTTAAGTTTGGCAGTCTGGGAGGCACAACTTCTATATGTAGGGTGCGTAAGCGCGCACCTTACCGTTATTGTATGATATATCTTAACTCGCACTCGCCCCTTACAAGATGCTATATTTTTTTGCGCTTACCTACTTCGGGGGAAATTAGGATGAGGAGAAGATGGCTATTTGCGGCAATTTTTGCTTGTGTGGTGACTGCTTTTACGATTCCCTTCGGGATAGCTTCGCTTCACGCACCTTTGACACCAAACTCAGCGTTAGCAAGGACTGAACTCCCGATTACAGAAATCCGCTGGTTTAATTTTTCCCCTGAAGATAGCTGGCAACCGATACAATTTATTGTACCCGATCGCCACACTGCAAAATCTGTCGGCCGCCGCAAGTTGCGGTTGTACGATGTTCATATTGCCAAGATGTTTGAGATTTCTCATTTTCTGTGCGATCGCGATCGGGCTTCTGAGGGTTACACTTGGTCTTATCAAACGGAAAATGGCAATATTGAGATGGGACGCTTCAAAATTAGCTGCAATCTCGCCCGTTCCATAGCCACAGCTTACGGGTTAGGGAAACCAGAAATTACAGTGATTCGCCGCAGCTTCAACCTGAAAAATGGTCGCCCTTCTTTTGCGCTAGAAAAATACTCTATTCCAACTTTTAACATTGCTAAAAATAGAGTTGTGCAGTGGAGGAATTTTGTGCAAAAGTTGACCCCAATCTCCGATAACTCAGGTGCAAACCAAGCTAACAGTCGTTTTCCTGCTAGTAACATCTTTAGACAAATCAAAGGCAAAACGCGAGTGCCTGTTTTTCTTCCGAGTAGACTTCCTTTATCAGACATTCAGCAACTTGATTTTGATGTGCAAGCAGGTGCCCACGGTTACATTGTGGGAATGTATTTAGGAAAAGGATGCCGTGCGGGAGCCTGTTATTTCGGCACAATCGAAGCTCAAAGAAATGAACCGTTTTCGCCTCCTTCGCGATTGCCGCAGGATACTTACAGAAGCGTTGAATTGGCGGGCGGATTCAGGGGGATTTATTTCAATAATTGCGGTGCTTACTGCACTGCTTTTGTTGAGTGGCAAAGGCTGGGGGTGCTGTACCGAGTCACAAGGAAAAACGCACGGCAGCAAGAAGTTGTCCAGATAGCAAATTCTGCACTTCAAGCAGGGCAACGTTAAATTGTGGCGGGAAATGTAAAAGGTACGCGCGACCTTTTTCGCATTAAATATCCCGTTGCTGTACAATTAAAAAGTACCTAAAAAACTAATGAGATGCCTGCGATTAGCGTTGAAGAAGCCAAGCAGAGTCTGCAAGCTATCTTGGAAAAGGTGGCCAAAGGAGAAGAAGTGACGATCGTACAGGAAGGTAAAGTAGTAGCTCGCGTAGTCCCGCCGCTATCCAAGGAGCAGCGGTTAGCTAGGCGTAAAGCATTCCGAAACTCCATTAATGTCAAGGGCGAGCCAATGAGTGCAACAGTCATTAGGCTAAGGGAGGAAGCACGGTATTGATTTATATAGATACCAGCGTTCTTGTCCCCTTCTATTTACCAGAAGCTCTCAGCGATACTGTTGATGAATTGCTGAGGATTGAAGACACACCTGCACTAAGTCAATTAGTTGAGGTGGAACTGTTTTCAGCAGTTGCCAGAAAATTGCGAATGAGGGAAATTTCTCCCGAAGAGGCAAGACAAATAGCGAACAATTTTCAAACTGACTTGGATGAAAATTTTTATACTCGCATCCCCTTAGAGCCAATTCATTACAATTTAGCTCGCGATTGGATTAGCCGCTTTGAAGTACCGTTGCGTACCTTAGATGCACTGCATTTAGCAGTAGCAAGTTCTAATCAGTTGCGTTTGGTGACTGGCGATGAGGCTTTGGCTCGCAGTGCTCGGACTTTAGGAATTGAAGTTCAGTTATTGATTGCCGTAGCTGAGGGCTAAAAGTTTGATCTACCTTTTGTCAAGGAAGCTGCACTTACGCCTCCACCAAAGGTGCATAGCAGGATTTCATATCCTCGTGAGAGATGATTTTAGTTGATGTTTCCGCAGGTTCTAATCCCTTGCGGGCATTGAGCCAAGGTGTCTCCGATTGCGTCAATTCTGCAAGATGTTTAGCACTTAATTCTCCATAAGCATTCCAAACTTCTTCGAGAACCTCGATTTCATCTTCATCAAATTCTTCTTCAAAATTATCGGGAGCTGGAATATCGCTATATTTGTAAGCTTTGTACTCATCCCAAACATCGCGGACAATGGGGCCGGAAACCCAAGCTTCAATATCTTGATCAAATAGCGGCTGGCTTCTAAAGACTAAACTCCAAGCTTGTGCATAATACACGAGCTTTTGCAGTTTCAGCCCAGAAATGGTATCGCCTGCTTCTCGATCGACACGAGATAAAAAGTAACGAGCTACGTCAAGAGCACTTTTCATAGTTTTAGGATTTTAGTAATTTGACAAATTCACTTTTGATGCTAAGCTATTTGGTGGCTTTAGAAGTACGATCGCACTTTCGATCGCCCTTTTCCCCTCGCAACTAAATTTCTCTCTCCAAATCCCGCAATTTTTGAGCTAATTCTTTCTCGCTGCCGCTAAGCTAACTCCTCATGTCAACCAGGTTCATCCGGCTCTACCCTAGGTAAATATTACATCTTGCACCATTCTCAAGAACAGGCAAGATGCCTGTTCCACAAAGAGTAGATTTTCTTGTGGAACGGGCCGGAGAGCCCGTTCCTAAAAGGCTTATTGACAATGGTGCAACATCTCAGTAAATCATACATCGCCGGCAGGCTTTGCTTCGGAATGTCGATCGCCCCGATGCCAGCGACTCCCAATGCTGGATGGGAAACATCATCAAGACTCAGTGCTACTGGCGGTCATACCATTTTAGATTTTAGATTTTAGATTTTAGATTGCAAGGGCTTATTATGTAAAGGTCTGGAGCTTGCCTACCGTTGCATCCTTTTTTCAAACAGGCGGTCAAAATCTGGTATTTCTATTTTATCGCCCGAATTATCCCAACCAGCAATTAAAGTCCCCACCTGCGGTACGCTAGATCAGGTGAATATATTGGCTGATTTCAAGCTATCCTCCGATCGATCTTATGTCTCCAACCACATCTGCCCCTTCCCGAACCGTTCGCATCGGTTCCCGCAAAAGCCAACTCGCTCTCGTGCAAACCCACTGGGTGCAAGAACAGCTACAGAAACACTTCCCGCAACACACTTTTGAAGTCCACACCATGTCCACCCAAGGGGACATAATTCTTGATGTCGCCCTCGCTAAAATTGGCGATAAAGGACTTTTCACCAAAGAATTAGAAACGGGAATGATTAACAATGAAACGGACTTTGCCGTTCATTCCCTCAAAGATTTGCCTACCAATTTACCCGAAGGTTTAATTTTAGGATGCGTCACCGAACGGGAAAATCCCGCTGACGCCCTGGTAGTTCACTCCAAGCACAAAGACAAGCAACTCGACACCCTCCCAGAAGGTTCAGTAATCGGCACTTCTTCCCTGCGGCGGCTAGCTCAACTGCGGCACCATTTCCCTCATTTTGAATTTAAAGATATTCGCGGCAATCTCAATACTCGACTCGCTAAATTAGATGAGGGCGGTTACGACGCGATTATTTTAGCAGTTGCCGGCCTCGAAAGATTGGGAATGGGCGATCGCATCCACCAAATTATCCCTGCTGAAATCTCCCTTCACGCAGTCGGACAAGGTGCTTTGGGCATCGAATGCCGCGCCGGAGACACAGAAATCATGGCACTGATTAAAGCTCTTGAACACTCGGAAACCGCCCAAAGATGTTATGCTGAACGCGCATTTCTGCGGGAATTAGAAGGCGGCTGTCAAGTGCCAATTGGCGTCAATACTAAAATAGAAAACGGTCAATTAACCTTAACCGGAATGGTATCGAGTCTCGACGGCCAGCGATTCGTCAAAGATAGTGTTTCCGGGGCCGCCGAGACTGCTGAAATGATCGGAATTGACCTCGCTCACCGCTTGCGCCAACAGGGAGCTAGTGAAATTTTGGAAGAAATATTTGTCCAAGTTCAACGTGGTTCCTAAAACCGATCGGCATCTCTTTGTCAATGCTTTTAGACGCGATATATCGCCTTTTTTACAATAAAAATAACAGGCGTTTCGCTTTGGCAAAACAGGTAGAGTAGCAGTCTGATTGTAGATTTTTGATGGGATTTTAGGTAGGAGTCGCGCGATAGATTTCAAAAATATCTGACTAATTTAGGACGCTCCGCACGGGTGTTAAGCAACCCGGTTTCTGATGTAAGTCTCGCTGTATAGCCCAAGATTTATGGTAAAAACCGGTTTTTTTTCGTAAGTCCTCTAATTCTTAACATCCCCATCCACAATCTACAATCAAACATCGAAAATTAATCAGCAATTTATTTCAGGTAAAAGCCAAATATGAGCGCTAGAGAAACTCAATTAAAGCTGGAAGTGAAAAAGGTTCAGCAACTCTATAGCAAAATGCAAGCAGACAAACAAGCTTTGCAGAAGCAATTGAAAGAGTTCAAAACTCAAGCCGGAAGTTTTTCGGATGTAGTCGAGCAAGTCTTGCCGTCCTTAGTTTCAATTTACGTCATGGATTGGGATACAGAAGAAGAGATTTCTTCAGGAAGCGGGTTCTTTGTATCGCCGGACATAATTGTCACGAACTATCACGTTGTAGAAGATATTGCCGATGAAGATTACTTCTATGAAGAAGATGAAATCGAACAGGTTTTAGTCGAAACTCACGACGGAAAATTGAGATTGGCAGAGGTGGTGTTTACTGGTAATGCCGAAGAAGATTTAGCATTACTCTTAATTAGCGATTTTACCTTCGACCCGAACACAGGGGAACAAGTGGACTCTCCCCAAGAATATCCTCCCCTAGAGTTGTCTTTGGATGTGAAAGTGGGAGATAGAGTTATTGCTGTGGGCAATCCTTTGGGGCAGTTTGCTTCAACTGTAACTCAAGGTATTATTAGTGCAATTCGCGAACCAGAGGAATATGAAGAAGGCGACGATGAAGAAGATGTTGCTGAGGTGAAGGTGTTGCAAACTGATGCGGCGATTAATCCGGGAAATTCGGGCGGCCCGTTGATTAATATGGCTGGTCAAGTGGTTGGTGTGAATACCTGGGGATTGGAAGATGCCGACAGTATTAATTTGGCGATCGCCTCTGAAGCTTTGGATGATTTTCTAGCGGGATTTGAGGAGACTATTGAGGACAATTCTCAGAATTAGTCGGGAGTTGTCGGTAGATTTTATCCCACATTTAACCACCAATGTAGGGGCGGGTTCGCCTAGATATTTGACACCACAGACAAATGATAAAAACCCGCCCCCACCCCACCCAGAAATTAAAAATTAATTGTATTTAACGGTGGGGGAAATGGTCGATAGGGGTTATTGGTTGGGTGGGGGCGGGTTTATCAAGATTATCGGTGGGTGGCAAATATTTTGGTGAACCCGCCCCTACAGATTTTATTCAATATTTATCATAAAATCGATCGCTCTTTTGTTCGCCACAGAGCGCCGCCGATAAACGCGGATGGAAAAAGGGCGATCGCATTCTTGAGTAAAGTGCGATCGCTAGAGCAACTCAGATTTATACTTGTTTTTGGCAGGCGCGTTAATATTGTGCCACTCGCCATTTAAACTTAATCTAGACTAACAATCTCAAGGAACACAAAAAAATAATGCGTATTTTATTTGTATCCGCCGAAGCATCACCCCTCGCCAAAGTGGGCGGTATGGGCGATGTCGTCGGCGCTTTGCCGAAATTTCTGCGGCGCATGGGCCACGATGTCCGCATCTTCATGCCCTACTACGGTTTCGTCCCCGACAAAATGGACGTTCCCAAAAAACCTGTTTGGGATGGGTCTGCCATGTTCCAAAGCTTCTCGGTGTTTGAAACTGTTTTGCCGGGAACCGATGTACCTTTATACTTATTACAACATCCATCTTTCTTGCCGCGCCGCGTTTACGGCGGTGTAGATGAAGATTGGAGGTTCACTTTCTTTGCCAATGCTGCGGCTGAATTTGCCTGGAATCATTGGAAGCCCCAAATTATCCACTGTCACGACTGGCATACGGGGATGATACCTGTTTGGATGAGCCAAGACCCCGATATCAGCACGGTTTTTACTATTCACAATTTAGCTTATCAAGGGCCGTGGCGCTGGCGTTTGGAGCAGATGACTTGGTGTCCTTGGTATATGCAAGGTCACAATACAATGGCTGCCGCAGTACAGTTTGCCGATCGAGTAAATACAGTTTCACCGACTTACGCCGAGCAAATCAAAACCCCAGCTTATGGGGAAAGTTTGGAAGGTTTGCTGTCTTACCTTGGCGGTAAAGTATCGGGCATTTTGAACGGAATTGATACAGAATCTTACAACCCAGCAAGTGACAAGTACCTCCATCAACAATTTAGTGTTGATACTATTGAAAAGCGCCCCGCTAATAAAATTGCGCTGCAAGAAGAAGTCGGCTTGGAAGTAAATAAAAATGCCTTTTTGATCGGCATGGTGACGCGGCTGGTAGAACAGAAGGGATTGGATTTGATAATTCAAATGCTCGATCTGTTCATGGCCTATACCGACGCTCAATTTATTGTACTTGGAACGGGCGATCGCTACTACGAAACCCAACTCTGGCAAATGACAGCCCGCTATCCCGGTAGGATGTCCACCCAACTACTTTACAACGAGGCCCTCTCCCGGCGTGTTTACGCAGGCTGCGACAGCTTCCTGATGCCCAGCCGTTTCGAGCCCTGCGGCATCAGCCAAATGCTCGCCCTCCGCTACGGGTGCGTGCCAATGGTTCGTCGCACCGGCGGTTTAGTCGATACCGTTTCCCACAACAACCCGATCGACAATACCGGTACCGGTTACTGTTTCGATCGCTACGAACCCCTGGACTTGTTCACCTGCATGATCAGAACTTGGGAAGGTTTCCGCTACAAAGATAAGTGGAGAGAACTGCAACAGCGCGGCATGAGAGAAGATTTTAGCTGGGATATTTCGGCCCGGAAATACGTCAACTTGTACAGCGATATTTTGGGACTGCCCCCGGAAGAAACCGCACCGGCACCAGAGGCAGAATTGATCGTTGGTAAGGGTTAATTGGTAATCGGTAAGTTGACAGTTGACAGTTGACAGTTGACAGTTGACAGTTGACTGTTGACTGTTGGCTGTTAGCTGTTGTTTTTTGTTAGTTTTTTGTTCCAATGCCCTATGCCCTATGCCCTATGCCCAATTCCCGATTAATCAACAAATAAATCGAGAGGTAAATGACCGTAAGTGCCACTAACTCCACCTTCTGAGGAAGATTGACACGACACCAAAACGCCTCGGTAAGTTCCGGGATAGCCGTCCACATAATACGACCCCTTCAAAGTATTGAACTTAATATAAACCGAACCAGCAAAGGTCGAGACAGCGTTGGGATCTAAAACAGCTTGATATCCCAAAGCTTTTAAATAAGCTTCTAAAGCTAAAAACCCCTCATCCGTCGAAGAAGCGCACACTCCCAACATTTGATAATCCGACAAACTTGCTACCAGCAAAATCGCTTGACGGAGTGCCTGTTTTTCCAGCGGCGATGCTACAGATTGCATATCCAGACAAGTGAAATCTTTGAGAATTTGCTGTGCTTCTTCAACAGTTAGGGTAGTCGGGTTTTGAGTAGACATGAATTGCTCTGATATTTCCCAAAATTACGATCGACACTGGGGTACTCGTCAACGAATTTCTGCCCTTGCAACCCTCGATCGACGGCGGTAACACTTGCACAAGTCCTGATTATAGCCGATTGTGCGCTCTGGCCATCAATTCGGGCGATCGTCTTCGAGGGCTTTCCTTCGGATCGCAACGCTTTCGCCAACGCCCGTATCGCACAAAAAACCTAGTAGTTTTTACCAATGTTTTCAAGTTTAGATCAGTCCGCGTTTTTTCAGCTTTGCTAGCGCATCTTCAGCCGCATTTTTCTCAGCATCTTTTTTGCTTTTGCCTTTACCTTCTCCATAGAGTTTCTCTGCAACATAAACTTTAGCGAGAAATTCCGGCTTGTGGGGTGTGCCTCCTGCTTGGACTGTCACGTATTTGGGGGGAGTCGTGTCACCATTGGCTTGTACCCATTCTTGAAAGCGATTTTTCGAGTCTACAGTCGATCGAGTTTCCACAACATTTTCGGGAACAGAATCAAACATTTGTTGAACAAACTGGCGAACTTTGTCCATGTCTTGCGTGTCGAGATAGTAAGCGCCAATAAATGCTTCAAAAGTGCTACTGAGCAAATTTGGATTAGTAATCCCACCTTCGCGATAAGCTCCTTTTCCGAGCCGCATTTTTAAGTCTAAACCGATTTCAGTAGCAAATCTGGCTAATTGTTTTTCATCTACTAATGCAGAACGTCGGCGAGTCAGTTGGTCTTCTCCCATTTCTGGATGACGCTGATAGAGATATTCGCCGCTGAGAAAAGTCAGCAAAGCATCGCCGAGAAATTCTAAGCGTTCGTTGTCTTCTTCGTTGAAGGTGGGGTTTTCGTTGACGTATGAACGATGGGTGAGCGCTTGGCGCAGCAGTTTTTCATTGTGGAATTCGGGAAGGGTAATTTGGAGTTCTTGTGTTGGATTAGTTAATGGCATGGGAGTTTTGTAATGGTTATTTTTTTTTGAGTTGGGTGTTATTATGTGGCCATGAAAGAGCCGCAGATAGCCGTTGGTTTGGAGAATCTAGTTTATCAAATAAACTGGATTTTTGCTATCTGCGACCTGGTGAATGTCTAGGAAGTTTAGGCAGTCAGTTTGTAAGTCTTGATCGACTTCGGCAATTCATCGATCAAGTAAAATCGATCGGCAAGCTTTTTGAGATTGTGACTATCATTACCTTTGCGGGCAACAATTATCACCTTCTTCCCCTTTTCATGCAGATCGTGAATCAAAATTTCACCGTAGCCGTCTCCAGACACAATAATAAATGTGTGTGGGTATGAACTCATTGAAGCCTCGCTACAGCAGTTCATTGACAAATAAAAGTCTACAGCATTTTTGATGTTTAGGGATACATCAAAACGTTGAAATTTTAGATAGTCTAAAGTTTCTTGTGCAGTCTTATTTCTTTGTTTCCAATTGTCGTAAACTTTTTGATTGACTACATATCCTAGTCCACTAGCAAAGAGTAATAAATCTTTGGCTCGTTTGTAATCAGGGATGTTCTGATAATCCCAATAAATGGAAACTAAAGGCTGAGACTGGCTTTTTTGTTGGCCTGTGGTTCGATGATTGTCTGTCATTGGATCGTTCCTAAAAAAGGGTGAGCAGACAGCATCAATAAATTACCCATCTAGCACGAAGTATTGTTTTTGGGTTCGCTCAAAAATGAGCTCGCCCATTTAACAAATGGCTCTAGTAACAAACTATGAATTTAGTTTGTAGTTGTTTGGTTAGCGTCTCAGCGATACGATGTGTAAACTTCGGCTAGGGGTTCTAAAAACCCGTTGATATACACATTTAAACAAATGTTGTGCCAGCCGAAATAAACCCATCATCCTCGCTGAGACGACTTAACCAACACTCCTTGCTTTTGAATGAGGGTGTTTATCTCAGCTATACTACTTTGATGCTTGCACATTAATTCTAAAATGTCAATGGGTAATCTGATTTATTTTTTGAGCTTGATTTTATGAACGGGACTTATGCGATCCGACAAAAGAAACCGGGTTTTTTATCGAATCTGCGGGATGCAGCGAAGTATTTTCGCAAAAAAACCCGGTTTCTGGCTACTTGTGGGTAAGTCTCAATTGTCAGCTATAGTCTATTAGGGGAAATTTTACACCAAATGGGATGATACCATAATCCTAAAACAGTGTAATTTTTACCCTATGTTGCGAACTTGCAGAACGTCGCGACGCGACAAATGGTTTAGCTGGCTGAGTGAGTCAATGGAAGCTTGGGATTTTTGCCGTCGGTGGTTCCACGCCACACAAGAAGAAGAAAAAGCCAGAGGCTACAAAGCGCGTTGCAACCTGCTTCTGGTAAAGGTTTTAGGCGTTAATATTGATGCCGTCAAGCGGTGGGGGCCGGGTTTTGAAAAAATGCCAGACCACCACAAGCGTACCTTGTCATACGCTGACACGCTGCGAGAGATGATAGAGGTTGCTGGCAAAAATGAAGATTTTTTGGAGGAGGTACTAGAACGAATCAAAAACAAATCCAAACAGATAGGGGAATATTTACACTAAATTTGTGGTGTCAAGCGGGCTGGGTGTTGTATTTTTTGGATGTAGCACTCAACTAGCAAAAGCCTTTAATCACTGTGACACAGAGTTTTTTATCCAATTCCAGCAGCGACGCCATTCAACTTCCCGCGTCCCTGCTAACTCCCGACGCAGCAAATCCTGAGAAAGAACCCCTCAAACATCTGCTGATAGGTTCTCCCCAAGCTGTCAGGAGTACAATTTACCTACTCCACGCGCGCGGGTACGCTGAGGTTGGTGTCTGGAGTCCCCTGCTACCAACTGCTAAAAGTGGTGAGGTGATGAGTATTTTTGTGAAATACCTTCGCATCTAATAGATTCAGATTGCATGGTGCCCCGGAATTATGCTGTGTGCGAAACAATTAGGGTTTGCTCTTCCGGGGCACCCCAGGGGGAGTGTCACTAGATTTTTGCTATTTTATGTTAACTAAAAAATATTTTTCTGACATCCTTCGACCCACGCGCCCTGACCTCAGAAACCCGGTTTCTACGAGATTTTGCGACGAGTCACGAAAAATACAAGAAGAAACCGGGTTTCTCGCCTCCGATGCGATCGCCCCTCTCCCAGCAAGCCTCTCCTGCTGATCTGCGGCATTTAAACAGTAAATGTAAAAATATGTTGCAAACTTGGTACTGCTGTGTTAAGTTTAGTTACAGAAGGTTGAAATTAAACGAGGTTTCTGGTCATGGAAAACAAAGACGCAAAGTTGGGCTTCACTGAGTTCGCTGAAACCTGGAACGGCCGTTTGGCAATGTTAGGCTTCGTTATCGGCTTAGCTACCGAATTCCTCACCGGTCAAGGCATTCTCTCTCAAATCGGTTTGATGTAATCAGCTTAACTGCATACAATAGCTGAAATTCAGTCGGGCGATCGACCCCATCACAAGTACACTCATCCCCCCGCTAATAAGTCCCCTTCACTTCACACGGAAGGGGATGAGTGCATTTTTTATCAAAAAATCCCACAGAGGGCACAAACAAAAATCTTTTCAGTCTCAATATTTATCGCGAGACTAACTCCAGCAAACTAAGCAATTTCTACAGACTCAAAAATCCTCAATTTAGGAGTCAAAGTCGCAACCTTCACCAAACCGTCGCGTTTGTGATTCCCCACGCTGTTACGTGAAATCATCTCCGACAGATCCGGCATTTCCTGCCAGCACTGCGAGCAGAACCAATAAAGGCGATTGTGGCGAGCGTGGCGGAGCAATTTAGAGGAGCAACAAGGGCAACTATTCATGATATTTTAAACCTTTTTTGAAGATATGGAGCGATAACCCAATCATTAGAGAGATTCACGAATGCCTGCACATCTCAATTCCAGGCACAAAAATAAAAAATCTCTTTCACTCACAGCTTTGAGCGTCGCGCAAGTAGCACTTTTGGAGGCCCAAGAGTAACACCACAATCAAAAGCTGAACGCTCCAAGGTGCCCAAGAGAAACCCCAAATAAAACAACCCAGCCCTGCCCAAGCCACAAGAACAAAAATATCTTGAGAGGTTTGCCAGTAAACCCAGACTGCTGCCAGAGAAACTATTAGTAGCAAAATGTAAGCTGAGGGCATAATCGTCTTCTCCCAATGTGTCTGTCAACAGTCAGGAGCGATCCCTGACGTTCTGCTTAAACATAAAACTCAAACCTGAAGAACTTATGAAGATGAGTGAGTTGTTACAAAAAGTAAAATAATCCTGCCAGCTTATATTTTCCCGATAAATCAGTAGGAATACCGATCTCATGGCTGAGTCCGAATTCGGTTAAATGAACGCACTACCAATAGGGATTTAGGCATCCCTAATTGGTATCAATTTCACCCCAAGACCGACAGGGTTGAAACTGATACCGGACTGAGGTTTTTAGTCTTAAGCTGACAGGACGAAAGGCACGGCGCCTAAGCCCCTACATATATCCTGTCCGCTAGACCGGATTTTATCTAAGGAACCAGACCAAAGAAACCAAGTTTTTTTAACTCTCTTTGCCTGCCAAACTACTGCTTGAAAAGCTGCACAATTCAATGCGGGCGATCGATCTATTTTTGCTCCCAGCCCAAAGCCTCAGCGACCTGAGCCGCCAAAAACATCGGTTCAAAAGGCTTAGCAATCACGCTCACCACCCCCAAATCCGCGAACATCCGCCTGTCCCCAGCCAGAGCCTTAGCCGTTAATAAAATTACCGGAATGTGCTGCGTAGCCTTATTAGCTTGTAACTGTATAAAAGTAGTAGGCCCGTCTTGGTCGGGCATCATCACGTCCAATAGAATAGCATCAGGCTGTTCGGCAAGAGCCTTAGCAACACCCTCGCGGCCCGAACTCGCTGTCAGGACTTCCCAGCCCCCCACCAGTTCAAGACTGACTTGAGCTACTTCCCGAATATCTTCCGCATCGTCAATAACCAAGATGCGCTTGGCAGTCAAAATTAACATTTTTTTAGCAAGGAGAACTAATTACAGATTAGAGGCGAAATGTGAATATTTTATAAAGCAAATTATCTTACCCGATCGGAATTTACAGTAAATTTTCAACTAGACAGCAGGAGTCCCGCGCTCTACCGATCAAGGTGAGCGTCGGGAGGAATGCGCGTGAGTGAAGAGATCCACCCCTGACCAAAACCGACAATCTTTAGATGTTGTACGGGAAGGGGTGGTCGAAGAACGAACAGATTCCTGATCCTGCCCCTTGTTTTTACTATCTTCACGAGATACAATAATACCAAAGTTCGTGAAAATAATGTCCCAAGTAATCACCGCCAAGCTAAAACTAAAACTGACTGCCGAGCAAAAAGCTTTGGTGTCTCAGACTGCTTTAGCCTACCGAGATGCCTTGAATTACACTTCACAAGTTGCTTTTGATGCAGGCAAAACCAGCAATGGTGCTAAGTTACAGAAAGCGGTCTACAACGAATTGCGGGTTCGATTTGGGCTGGGAGCGCAAATGGCTTGCAATGTACCCAGACAAGTGTCTGGAACCTATAAGACTCTGTGGACTAAGGTAAAACAATCTAACGATGCGATTGCTAAAGGCTACACTAAGAGACGGTATAAAGGGCTAGACAAAGCCCCCAAATATATATCTCGAACTTGTACCCTAAATTATCAACGTGACTACTCTTTTAAAGCCGAGAGGCAAGTGAGTATCATCACTCTCCAAGGTCGAATAGTGGTCTCGTATGATGGTTACAATAAGCATTTAGATTTAATTGCTAATGGTGCAAGGATTGGAGCGGCTAAAATTGTCTATCAGCGTTCCTCCAAGATATACTATCTGATGGTAAGTATCGAAGTAGAAACGCCTAAGATTGACCCACTGAAAATAACTAGAGTCTCTGGTGTTGACGTGGGTATGCGCTACTTAGCGGTGGAAATAGACTTGCAAAATAAGGCTAAATTCTACTCAGGGAAGAATGCTAGACATAAAGCTAACCGCTACCATAAAGCACGGATGACTCTTCAGCGTAAAGACACTCGTTCAGCGAAGCGAAGACTAATCGCTTTGTCTGGGAAAGAAAGACGGTTTATCGCTGATGTAAACCACCAGATCAGTAAGGATATTGCCAAACCTAACACCCTAATTGGACTAGAAAACCTCACCGGAATACGGGACAGGACTAGGACGAAATCGGGCAAGAAGGCAAGCAAAAAGAGACGTAGAGCTAATCGAAATAAAGCTAAATGGTCTTATGCCGAATTGCACGGGTATATCGACTACAAAGCCAATCTAAATAATTCGTTAGCAACTAAAGTTCCGGCTCATTACACATCGAAAAGTTGTCCTAAATGTGGACATACTTCGGATGCTAATAGACAAAACAAAGGGCTATTATTCCGTTGCGAATGTTGTAGTCATGAGCTTCATGCAGATCTTGTTGGTGCGCGAAATATTGCAATGAGAGCGTTGCTAGTTCGGCAAGACTGGATGAGCACGGGGAGCTTGTCAGCATCCCCTGATGTATCGAGCGGTGAAACCAAAGCCCAAATCCTGCAAAGGTTTTCGGAATTGCGGTGGAGTTCAGATACAAGCCCACATCATAGCGGTATCCCGCTTGATGCTGGGTAGTTGACAACTGTATAGCAGATGTTGAAGAAAGAAGGAACAAGGAAGACCGAAGTTGCAATCGACCGCCAGGGTTTCCACTAAGAACATCCTAACCGTCTGGCGCGGTTGCTGTAAAATATCCCACCCACAAAAAGCCGCTTTTCGACCTCAAATCGCGCTTTTTGCCCGCAGTCCCCAAACTGCAGAAAAGGCTGAGATTGTTTGTCGATGACTCGATCGAACAATCTGCACAAAATCAGTAACGTTGGGTACACCTGGGTAGAAATTAACTTTCAGTTGCCAGCCCCTCCCTCAGAAGTGGCAGACTTAAGAAAAAAGTGCTGCCCTCCCCCACAACGCTCTCCACCCACATCCGCCCCCCGTGCTGCTGCACGATACTGCGACAAATAGCCAGCCCCAAACCAGTACCTCCCTTCTGGCGAGAATCAGAAGCATCAACTTGTTGAAAGCGTTCAAAGACCATCTCCAGCTTGTCTGACGGAATACCCCGCCCTTGGTCTTTCACAGCAATCACGATGTACCACGAGCTCGGGACTGGCAAGTGCGGAGGCGCGGCTGCAGGCTCAGGAGACAACAAAGACGGAGACGACACCGACTTGGGCGCTGCTTTTTCTGCCAAATCCGGATTGTGGGTCAACTCCCCGCTCAGCCAAACCGTAGCGCCGGAGGGAGAAAACTTAATAGCATTACTGAGTAAATTTGTCAAGGCTTGAATTAGCCGATCGGGAACAGCTTGCAATTGCGCCCCCACAGGCTTCACCGACAGAGTAACTCCCGCCTGCTGAGCCATTCCCTGCATCTCGTCAGCCGCCTGCAACATCAGGTCAGCCACATTGCAAGTTTGTTTGATCGCAGTGCTGTAACTCGACTCCATCCGCTCTAAATCTAGGATGTCGTTGACCAAGCGCACCAAACGGTCAGTGTTAGTGACAGCAATCTCCAGCATCCGCTTAGCTTTCTGGGGGTAAGCGTCCAGCAGGCCGCTGTTGAGGAGGCCGAGGGCGCCGTGAATCGAGGTCATGGGCGTCCGCAGTTCGTGGCTGACAACAGAGATGAATTCATCTTTCATGCGCTCGACGGCAAGCTGCTCCGTGATATCTTTAAAAGTCACCACAGCTCCAATAATTTCGCCTTGTTCTCGCATCGGAGCGACAACGTACTCAACCGGAAAACTGCTGCCGTCTCGCCGCCAAAAAATCTCATCGGTGACGCGCCGCGCCTCTCCGTCTTCCAAGGTGGCTAAAATTTGAGAACTTACC
Source organism: Microcoleus sp. B7-D4 (assembly GCF_036705125.1). Taxonomy (NCBI): domain Bacteria; kingdom Bacillati; phylum Cyanobacteriota; class Cyanophyceae; order Oscillatoriales; family Microcoleaceae; genus Microcoleus; species Microcoleus sp. B7-D4. The sequence continues at coordinate 5,708 of NZ_JAUBTT010000096.1, read as the reverse complement.
CGCTTCGGCAGCAGTTTGCCCGCCTGCGGTGCGGCGCAGTGTGGGACAAGTTCAGAGCCTGAATTGATGTCTGTTGCAGGTGACAGTTGCTTGATCGCCCTTGAGCATTCTTGCTGTGCACGGTGTAAGCTTTCATAGAGCGGTCGATCGATCAATTGCTTCGATTCGCACCCAGCCATTCTCACCGCCGCAGGATTGACAAAAGTTACTTTTCCCTGTTTGTTCAACCCGCAAATTCCTTCTCCTGCGGAGAACAAAATCATTTCTGTTTGGTGGCGGAGTTGTTCAAAGGCTTTTTCGACTCGCTTGCTGTCGCTGATGTCGCGAGAGATTGTCGAAACGCCCGTTACCGCTCCAGTCGCGTCTTTAATCGGAGAAATCGTCAGGGACACATCTATCTGTTGGCCATCTTTCCGCAAGTGCACGGTTTCGTAATGGTCGATGGTGGCTCCAGCCCTAATATTTTCCAATATTTGAGGCATTTCCTTGGGGCGTTCGGGTATGGCTAAAATCTCGATCGACTGCCCCTTGATTTCCGCCGCACAGTAGCCGTAAATCTTCTCTGCTCCTGCGTTCCAGCTCTGAATTGTCCCCGTGAGGGTTTTGCCGACGATGCCGTCGTCGGAAGACTCGACAATCGAGGCCAAGCGCACGAGTTCGTCTCTAGTTTGCTTGTATTCCGTGATGTCCCGGCCCAAAATCACGATACTTTTGCGTCTGCCGTCGGGGTGAAATACGGGTACTTTAATCACGTCGTAGATTTTCACAGTACCGTCCGATCGGGGAATCATTTCTTCACCCCTAGAAAGCTTACCTTTTGCCCACGCTTCTCGATCGCTGACCTCGCACGCCTGTAGCGCCTCGCGGTAAAAAATGCTGAGTTCTCCTAGCTGAAAATCTTTAAGGCCGCGGTAGTCTATTTTTTCTAGCTCGAACACTTCCAATATCGCTTGATTTGCCTCCTGCCACCTGCCCTCGCCATCTTTGAAGCAGACAATATCTGGCATGGCATTCATCAGCGAGTCGAGATAGGAGTTTTCTCGCGCTGCAGCTTCTACCTCGGCCCGCTTGGCGATTTCCCGTTGCAGGTTTTCGTTTGCCGTTTGCAGCGAGTCCTTTAACAAACTTTCTGTAAAAGTCTGTTCTTTAATTATTTCCTGAAGTCTGTGGAGTTCTAGCGACTGCCGCCTGCGCGCCAACAAATTCTCTACCCGCAAGTGCAGTTGGGCGGGTTCGGCGGGAGTTACTATCCAATCGTCTATTCTGCCTTCGAGTTGTTTTGCCTGCTGCGACAAGGGCTGCTCAGAAAGAGCAGGCGTTTGGGATTGACTAACAAGCAAGAACGGTAAAAATATCGGCTCGGCGGCAGTTTTTAATGATTCTACCAGCGGCCCGATGCGATCGAAATTTGCCTCGTCGAGAATGCACAAGTCAAAAGCGATTGGGGGAATGGGAAATTCGGAGTTGGGATTTAAAGCGCGATCGAGTACGATCACCTCATGCTCGGTGTTGAGGTGGGCGATCGGCAAATTAAGTTGTTGGTGGCGATCGACCAATAGTAAAATGCGGCTCATTAGTTTTTTTATTTCCCCATGACTAATGATATGATCTCCGGTAAATTAACCATTGTATGTTTGGTATTCAGGAATTTAGTCCTCTTTTTTATGAAGGATGAAGCCCTCACGACGAACAAATTTTCTAGCCCTCGATCGACCGGACGCGAGCGAAATTATCAAGGCATTAGGTAGCCAGAGTAGAAGCCCCAATTTAATAAAATTGGATAATTATTTAATTTTTTGTTGGTTCAAAAAATGACTGTTGACTAATGACTAATGACTAATTCAGGGGGCGGGTTTATATGTATTTGGGTTAACCGTTCTATGAAAGCTGGTAAAACCCGCCCCTACAGCCCAATGACTAATGACTAATGACTAAGGACTGTTGACTAATTCAGAGGGCGGGTTTATATGTATTTGGGTTAACCGTTCTATGAAAGCTGGTAAAACCCGCAACCCGCCCCTACAGCCTAATGACTAATGACTAATGACTAATGACTTTTTACGGCATTCCGATCGGAATAAAAGCATCTTCCGGCATACAGGTAGAGTAACGCTGCCCTTCCGATAAAACTGCAATCAGCCTCATCTGCCAGTCGGGCATAATCTGCAAATCCGCCCAGGGCACTGCTACCTCCAAACATTTATCCAATCCCACTTGGGCCCGGCTGAGGCGGGGCTGCCACTCATCGCCCTCTCCTGCTTCGTGAAACGCAATCGATTTCGTCAGCAAATTAATCTCTAACTGATGGTGGAATCGGTAGTTTAGCGGTGCTTCGTCGGGCAAACCCGACAGCGGAATCAGACTGTTTTTCATCGTGCGATCGGGATAAAACCAGAACAAATTTAACTCTGGAGGGCAATCAATTCCCGGCCGCACCCCTACCTTGAAGTCGGCGCGAATGTAAAAATTCAAGTGGTCAACCCCGTACCAAAGCCGCTGAATTGCCGAACTCCGGTGCATCGTACCCCTTGCTCCCCCAACTTCAATGCGACCGGCTTTGTCCCAATCCTGTTCGTTGCCGATACCGTCAATCACCGGGTGAATAAAGCTCAGCGGCTGGTGGTCGCCTTGAACCTCGTGTACCTCTACTTGCCGTCGCACTTCCGGGGGTACGGGCTCGCCAAGAGCGTCGTAAATCGCCGCTACGTGTTCGCGAAATAGCTGGTCGAACATGGCATCTTGGTTCGACGTGTGGCCTTCGCCAAACCACCAGAACCAGTCGGAACCTTCGGCCGCATAAAGCGCTTCCCAAGCTTCTGGGTTGCTTTCTTCTGTGGCTTCTGGATGGTTTGCCAGCATTTGTCTAGCGGGCCCTAACAAGTCCCAAGCGCGATTTTTCGCAGGATCGCCGATCCAAGTTGTGAGGGAACCGTCCACCCAGGAACCAGTGTGCAGTTGGGCTGCGGGAATTGTTTCGGTTGCTGGGAATTGGTCGAGAAATTCTGAGACTGTGACTAATTTGATATCTGGATTATCGCTGAGAGTTTGATAGAGGGATTCTAAGAACGGTTTGCCGTCTTGGGGATAGAATTCCCAGCAATTTTCGCCGTCTAGGGCGATCGTAACTAACCAGGGATTTTCTAAAGCTGTTTGGCCCTCGGACTGTCGGTTTTTGAGAGTTCTGCCGATCGCTTCTAAGTGTCCCACTAAATCTGATGCTGCTTTTTCCGGTTCCATCGAACCGTAGGTAAACCCGATCAAGTCGGACAATCTGTGGTCTCTAAATACTATGGCTAAATCGCCGTCAGGAGTTTCTAAACGGTAAGGGCGATATAACAATTCTGGTTCGTAGACATTCCCTGTCGCGTCGCGGTTGAAAAAGTGTTTAATTGTCCACCCCAATACTGCTTCGTCCGAGACTATCCATTTAAAGCCTTGTTTGGCAATGTAGGGCAAAATTTCCGGGCTGACTGCTTGTTCCGACGGCCACAAACCGCGCGGTTGGCAATCAAACCGGTCTTGATACATTTCCCAGGATTTTCTCAGGTGTCGGGGAATATCTTCTTCCCACTGAAACCGGTGTTGTGGCAGCGTCATGTTTGGAATAGCTATGCGGCCGCCATTAGTGTCGGCAAGCAGCGGTAAAATCGGGTGCGTGTAGGGGGTTGTGGAGACTTCCAACTGTCCCTCAGCTTGCATTTTACGGTGCTGGGGAATGATGCGAGCGAGGATTTCTTTTTGTTTTGAGTAGATGTTTTTTCTGTCTACCAAACTAAAATTTTGTCCTTGTTTCAGCCACCCTGCAATATCGGCGTCGTCCCAAAACAGCGGGTCAATCCAAGCTAAATTGTGCCAAGCCAGCAAGTCGCTAAAATCCTGCAATTTCCAGTTTTCCAAACACCACTGAATGCCTTTTTCCTGCCGCTGAGTGTAGAGTTGAGCGTAGCGGGGGTGTGGCTGAATCAGGGTGTGGTAATTGGCGTCAAAGAAGTGTTCTAAAATGAACTCTTGTTCTTCGATATTTAAAGTTTCTGCTGGCTTCAGAGTTACCGCCAAGTAAGGGTCTAATGCTCGGTCTGCTATGCAGTCTTCTATCTGCAAAATCAAGGAGGGAACCAGGTTTACGGTTTGATGCAGTTTAGGATATTTTGCCAGGAGGAGCACTAAATCCAAGTAGTCTTTGACTCCGTGCAAGCGCACCCAAGGCAGTCGATAGTGACCTTGGAGGTCAAAGTTTCTGGACTGCAATACGGGCGAGTTTGATCTGGAACTGGTGTCTGATCCGACCGTAGATGCCCTCGATTTATACAAAGGCTGGTGCTGGTGCCAAATAAAGGCGACGTAGAGAGGGTGTGACATTGGTAATGAGTAATTATTAATCAGGTAGTTAGCCGTTGTGCAACTTTCAGATAAATTCCACTGTGTTCCCTAACATAAAGTTTATGATGTCTTTGTTAAATAGACTGTAACACTGTAACTATGTTATCTAAGATCCACAGATTTAGGGTACGGCGAGTTGCAGACCAGCATTGTGCTGATCGTTGCACACATCAGCTAATTAGCAGCACTGTTGAGGTCTAAAATCGAGAAGTCTCACCATCAATGGCTCAACAATAGATAGGCCTGCGTTTTTTGTGTCAGCAGGTGAGCTGCTAAAAGCAACTGATACCAAAACCTCGCTCAAAAGTCTGCTCTTTCGGTTTCCCTTACGCCAAATTTATTATGTCATCAGTTAAACAGCTTGCTGTCCGGGGGGCAGTGTGGACGATTGCTAGCTATGGGATCAGTCAGGTGCTGCGGTTAGGCAGTAACCTGATCCTGACTCGCCTGCTAGTACCGGAAATGTTTGGTCTTATGAGTCTCGTCTACGTATTCATCACGGCTGTGCACCTGTTCTCAGACCTTGGTATCGGTACTAGCGTCATCCAGAACAAGCGCGCGGAAGAGCCAGATTTTCTCGAACACTGCCTGGACTTTGCAGGTCTGTCGCGGCGTGATTCTTTGGTTCTGTACGCTTTTGCTGGCCTGGCCAATTGCCCAGTTATACCAACAGCCTCAGTTCCCCTGGTTAATCCCTGTGGTGGGTTTGGGGACGGTGATCTCCGGGTTCAATTCAACTTCGGTGTTCACGCTCAACCGGAATATGGCTTTTCGTCAGCTAGCAATTTTTGAGTTGTCGGGACAGTCGATCGGGATTGTGGTAATGATTGTTTGGGCGTGGTTCAGTCCGACCATCTGGGCCATATTGATGGGATCCTTTGCGTCACAAATTCTGCAATTGGTCTGGAGCCACTATTGGAATTCTGGTTCGCCTAACCGCTTGATATGGAATCAAGAGGTAGTTCACAGAAATTCTTTCTTTTGGAAAGTTGATATTTGTTTCAACGGCTTTAACATTTTTTGCAGAGCAAGCCGATCGGCTGATTCTGGGAAAATTACTGACATTGGATGTGTTGGGCGTTTACGGCGTTGCTCTTACGCTTGCTGACATACCGCGCTCTATCACTTTAGCCCTCAGTGGCAAGGTGATGTTTCCGGCTATTTCCAAGTTGGTTGACCAGCCTCGCGACATACTTCGCGCTAAGATCCTCAAAAATCGCCAACCGATCCTGATCGCATGCGCGGTTGGCTTAAGTAGTCAAACAAAATTAATTACACAAACAACTAATATGATATAATAAAAAATATCAAGTTGTGTTCAAAGAGGT
>NZ_JAUBTT010000222.1:0-3164 GCF_036705125.1 Microcoleus sp. B7-D4 | reverse complement strand
TGCACACTTCTCTCGATCGCCCGCTCGAATAATCCAGGTCCGTCAGCTTTTGGCGCTTATTCAGCAAGCCCTAATTATTGTAGGGGCAATCCGACCCCTACTCCCCGTGGTTGCCCTATAGATAGGGGGTAGGCACGGGGGCACTACCCCTACAAATTTATCTGAATCATTTAGGATTGCTATATAGCAATCCTAAATCAGTTGTACAAATAAGTAGGGGTAGTGCTACCCCTACTCCCCGTGCCTACCCCCCACGGATCGGGGCAACCACGGGGGGTTTGCCCCTACAAAAATTACACAATTCATACGGATCGGGGCAACCACGGGGGTTTGCCCCTACAAAAATTACACAATTCATTTAGAATTGCTATATATCTCAACCTATAATCTGCATTCAAAATTTTGAGGACTGCCACAAAATCTTCCTCGCGTCCTACCAACCTACAGTCTTTAGATAGAACTTAATCGAGCTAGATTCTACTACTATCGACAACGACTGATAGGCGAGGAAACTTCATGAAGGCAGAGATATCCATAGTCTGGAAAAAGATTCAGAGCATGATCGACGGCTTTATGATCATGCTGCCTAATATTGTGCTGGCGTTAATTGTCTTTGCAATTTTTTACTTTGTGGGTAGGCAAATTAAGAGAGTGGTCAGGCGAGTTACCCGCCACCACCACCAAGCTCGAAATTTGGGGCTGGTGTTAGGACGGTTAGCCCAGAGTGCGATCGTTCTAGTTGGTCTATTTATTTCTCTTTCGATTATAATTCCCACATTTAAAGCTGGGGATTTGATTCAATTGCTAGGAATTAGCGGGGTGGCGATTGGTTTTGCCTTTCGCGATATCTTGCAAAACTTCTTAGCCGGTATCCTAATTCTGTTGACGGAACCGTTCCGAATCGATGACCAGATTGTGTTTAAAAACTTTGAGGGAACGGTAGAAAATATTGAGACGCGCGCTACAACAATCCTCACCTATGATGGTCGCCGGATTGTCATTCCCAATGCCGAATTGTTTACCAATTCGGTGACAGTGAATACCGCTTTCGATAAACGCCGCACGGAATACGATTTTAGTATTGGTTACGGCGACGATATTGATTGCGCCAAGCAGTTAATGCTGGAAGCATTGTACAGCATAAAGGAGGTGTTGAAAGATCCTGCACCCGATGTGCTGGTGCTTGAGCTAGCAGAAAGTACCGTCAAGATCCGCGTTCGGTGGTGGATTGCTCCGCCGCGCCGCATTGACGATATGCGATCGCGCGACAAGGTAATTTGTGCTATTAAAAAAAAGCTTGTGGAAAACGGCATCGATTTGCCTTATCCCACGCGACAAATTTTGTTTCATGACCAAACCGAAGAAACCGATGGCGATCGCTCCCAGCAGCGCGAAGGATGGCCCGCAGGCAAAAGTAATGTTCCGAAACCTCGTCGTATGGGCCGCTCTTTGCGAAAATTTACCCAAGGGCGATCGCAACTTGACGGCAACGGGCAATCTTAACCCCATCACAAGTCATGAAAAATATCAAGTTGAGAAAACTTTGGGATTCGCTGCACTTCGCTCGTGCAACCGGAATTGATATAACTCGCCGAGTGATCCAAGGAGTAACAAACCAGAATTGATATGATGCCTAATTTTCAAGCAAAAACCACAGTCCGATTGCCATAAACTAAAACACGATTTTGTAAATGATATCGCACGGATCTTGCTAAGACAACCCTTTCTAAATCTTTACCTTTGCGAATCAAATCAGAGACTTCATCGCGGTGACTCACGCGCACAACATCTTGTTCGATAATCGGGCCCGCATCTAAATCGGGTGTAACATAGTGGGCTGTTGCACCGATAATTTTTACCCCTCTTTCATAAGCCCTTTCGTAGGGATTTGCACCCACAAACGCGGGTAAAAATGAATGGTGAATATTAATCACATTGGGAAATTTTCTGATAAAGTCTTGACTCAAAATTTGCATATATTTAGCCAAAACTACTAAATCAATCTTATATTTTTTAAGAAGTTCTAACTGTTGTGCTTCTTGAAGAGCTTTATTGTCTTTAGTAATGGGAATATACTCAAAGTCGATACCGTATTGTGCGGCAATGGGCTTTAAATTTTCATGGTTGCTGATTATCAGCGGAATTTCACCTCGGATTTCTTGCGCTCGCTGTCGCCAAATCAAGTCTAATAAACAGTGATCTTGACGGCTTACCCAGATTGCGATGCGTCGAATTTTATGAGAGAAATGCAATTGCCAATTGGCTTGTAAGTCCTTGGCAATTTCACTAAAAGTCGGTGTTATTTGTTCGGTGGTTAAGTCAAAATCATCTAATTGCCATTCTAGCCTGCTCAGAAATAATCCGGCCGTAAAATCTGTATGGTGATCTGCGTGGATGATATTGCCGTTGTGGGAGGCGATAAAATTGGCAAGTAAGGCGACAAGTCCCTTGCGATCGGGACAGGAAATTAACAGGGTTGCTGTAGGGCTAGTCATAATATAATGACAAAAGTGTCTTGCTGAGTTTATTGAGAAAAAAGTGATATCACAGGAGTTTATTGATACTGAGATGTTGCACCATTCTCCATTAGCCTTTTATGAACAGGCAAGATGCCTGTTCCACAAGAAAATTTATATTTTGTGGAACAGGCATCTTGCCTGTTTCGATGGGCTTACGGGCGGGCTCTTCGGCCCAACCCCTACTCCCCACAAAAGATTTTAACTAAGAGTGGAACAGGCCGAAAAGCCTGTTTCTTATATTGGTGCAAGATGTGAATTTAAACTGATATCTTACAACAATATCAATCAAGGACTTTCGCGCGGGGTGGGGGCGGGTTTTTTAGTCTTTTGGTATCCTTGAAAGCTATTGAGTAAGCAGCCCCTTGTATGTTAAAAGAGGTAGATTGCGATTTACTGTTGGGTGGGGGCGGGTTTATTCAGATTGTTGGTAATTGTTAGATATTGTTGGTGAACCCGCCCCTACAGGTTGTTGACCGCCGGTGCAATATCTTAGTTTAATTGACACTCAAGCGGGCTAAAGCCACTGAGATTCTGCTGACAGAATAGCTTTAGTTATTACTAAAGTTTGATTCTCGCTACGGTGGTCAAATACCGTCTACTTAGTCACCCAAATCAAGTTTAGGTTTCTAGCTACTTTTGTCGTTT
>NZ_JAUBTT010000095.1:0-32270 GCF_036705125.1 Microcoleus sp. B7-D4 | reverse complement strand
GTTCACTCGACCACCATGATAATATCATACTACTATTGTTTATAATTGCTTATAAACTCAACGAAGTTTTACAATACCGGAGTTTGGCTGGGGCGATCGCCTAGCCCGCCGCCAACCAGCGTAAACTTACGCATATAGGGAGACCTATACCCTAAAACAATATCCGACTTGGGTACTCCGACTTCAATTAACTCATTAGCAATTCCTACTTCAGTTCCATCTCGCTGAATCCAAATCTTGTCCTCTTTAATATCGATGTGAATAACGCAACCATAAACTCGTCTTTCTCCACGCCATCCCACATGAAACATCAAATAGCGATCGCGTTTGATATCACAAGCAATTTCAGTTTCTATCTCCCCATCGTCCGAACCGCAGCTAGAGTGTTTTTCAATGATTGATTGAATTAGCTCTCTATACTTTTCTATTTCCATATAACGATCGCCTCTCTCGCAGGATTAAACACAATCAAGTTTAATTGCATCCGCGTCACTGACATTCGAGCTAAACGCCGAGTAAAAAACTCTTCATAAATATCTTCTGGAATTGCCAAATAAAGAAGTCTATCCGGTTCTGACTCTTCCAAAACCACTTTATAATTCCAGGCTTGACCTATAGCCTCGTGAAACTGATTTATCAATGACAGACCTAAAAAACACTTGATTTCTACTGCTATCTTCTGTCCGTACTTTTCTGCTCCTAACAAATTATTTTGGGCTCCTAAGTCCACATAAAGCTTATCTTCGTCTACTTTGAGGTACAAAGGATCGTGGGTAATAGTCCACCCTTCTTTTTCCAAAGCTGAACATACAGAGACATGAAAGATATCTTTGGCAGACATAGATTTTGAGAAATCATGTTACTCGCTCCCATTATATCATATCCTACGACTGTGCCAGACAAACGGGCGATTGCATTTTGAATTAAGTGCGATCGTTTCTTCCTTCTCAATTTAATTGTAAGGTCGATAAAATACCAGAGTCTGACTGGTGCGATCGCCTCAATATTTGACGATCGGCCTCAAACATACTATTCAGCTTTTCCCTATGGATGAATCTGACTCAAAATCACCCGCAACCGATCGTAATCATCCTTCAGCAAAACACTCAAACTCCTTCCCGCTTCCACCAACCAAGATCGATCGCGCATCCGCAACTGATAAATCTCACGAATCGCCGCCGCCGTCAGCGCATCCACCGGCGCATTAGCCACCCCCAGCAGCGTCCTCAAAAAATCCAACTGCACCGTAAAATCAATCACCTCATCCGGTTCGCAGCGATAAACCGCCTGGTGAATTTGCGGCGGGCGCGGCGGCAAATACTGATAAATTTTACCCCTAGATGGGCCGTGACCGTTCAACCTTTCCGGCGCCGTCTCAAACCCCACAATCGCCACTCGAAACTCGGTTTTGAGCATCGCAAAAATCTGCGGTTGTTCTTCCCGTAACTCTTCCAGCGACAAACCCAAAGCGCGAGCTCTGTGCACGGAGTCGATCGGGCTAGTCGTAGCGTAATAAACCACGCCGTAAATTTGATTTTTTGACTCTTCATCCTCGGCCTTCACCCAACTCCCAAAAGGTGGCATCACGGGAAAGCTTAAGTCTTCCGGTTCCAAACATTGAGCCAAAAACTCCGAAGTTGCCGTCTCGATTACCTCAGCAATGCGATCGGGATGGCGCTCTTTTGTAGCAAATTGGGGTAAAGGTAAACGCATATTAGTCAGTTAGCAGTTGGTTGTTGGCAGTTGGTTGTTGGTTGTTGACAGTTGGCAGTTTGTTATTGGCAGTTGGTTGTTATTTATTATTTGTAAGTGGGTACTAATAAACAATAACTAATAACTACTTACAACTGTCAACTGACAACTGTCAACAACCAACTGACTATTTCGCGCGACCTGCCGTAGCATCGACGAGTTCCAACTGCGACAGGCGGAACGTAATCAGCTTGTCCCAATTGCCGCCTTCAAACAGTACCGCGACTTTCCCGTCTGTAACTCGCTGGACTTGTCCTTGAAAGGCGTAGTAAATCTCACCCTTATCTTTAACTCGAACTGCTGAACCTGGAAAAATCATAATTGTTTGAATGTTATGTTTGCTGTTTATAGCTTACCTTTTCTTGGCGATCGAGAGTTGATGCTAAAACAGGCAAGATGCCTGTTCCACACACTAAACAGGCAAGATGCCTGTTCCACAAATTAAACAGGCAAGATGCCTGTTCCACAAATTCAATAGGCAAGATGCCTGTTCCACCAACACTCACAGGCAAGATGCCTGTTCCACCAACACTCACAGGCAAGATGCCTGTTCCACAAATTAAACAGGCAAGATGCCTGTTCCACAAACACTCACAGGCAAGATGCCTGTTCCACCAACACTCACAGGCAAGATGCCTGTTCCACAAATTAAACAGGCAAGATGCCTGTTCCACAAATTAAACAGGCAAGATGCCTGTTCCACAAACACTCACAGGTTTCTTGTGGGGAGTAGGGGTTGGGCGGGACGCCCGCCCATCAAAAGCTGATTAACAATCCAAGATGTGAGTTAGGCTAAGGCTGCTACGGAAACTTTACCGGCAATGCGGCCGGCGATCGCCCGCAACTCCCTAGCTGAAGCAGAACCCGGTTGTCCCACCACGATCGGCACCCCGGAATCGCCACCTTCCCGCAACGGAATTTCCAGCGGAATGCGGCCTAACAGCGGCACTCCCAACTCAGCAGCAGTCTTTTCCCCGCCACCGGAACCGAAAATATCGTATTGCTTGTCGGGCATATCCGGCGGCACAAAATAGCTCATGTTTTCCACAATTCCCAACACCGACACTCCCAACTGCTGGAACATCTTTAAGCCCTTGCGGGAGTCCAACAATGCCACAGTCTGCGGCGTGGTCACGATCACAACACCGGCCATCGGCACAGCCTGCGCCATTGTCAACTGTGCGTCTCCAGTACCCGGAGGCATATCGACAATCAAATAGTCTAAATCGCCCCAATTTACCTGATAGAGGAACTGCCGGATGATCCCGTTCAACATCGGGCCGCGCCAAATCACGGGTTGGTCTTTGTCAATTAAAAACGCCATCGACACTAATTTGACGCCGTAGTTGAAGGCGGGTTCGAGGCTTTCCCCGCTTTTTCCGTCCCTAACCATCACTTTCGCGTCCCCCAGACCCAACATTGTCGGGTCATTGGGCCCATAGATATCCGCATCCAGCAAACCCACCTTGGCGCCGGTTTGCGCCAGCGCTACTGCAACGTTTACCGCCACCGTGCTTTTGCCGACTCCACCTTTACCGCTGGAAATTGCGATAATATTTTTAACGCCTTCAATGCCTTGGCGATCGACCACTCCCTTCTGCTGCGGCGTCTCGGCTGTCACCTCCACCGCCACTTTTTCGACTCCTGGCAACTGTTTGACCGCTTTTTGGCAATCTTCGACAATAAATTCTCGCAGCGGGCAAGCAGGCGTTGTCAGCACCAAGGTGAAACTGACGACACCGCCGTCAATTTTTATGTTACGAATCATGTTCAATTCCACCAAACTCTTTTGCAGTTCGGGGTCTTGCACAGGTCGCAGGATTTCTAAGACTGAACTAACATCGAGTGTATTGGGCATTGTGTTCTCCACCATAGCTCTGCAATTGGGTTTGCGAATTTTCGATCGCAGGTTTAAGTATATTTTTATTGCTATTTTTTAATGTAACTTCATAGCGATCATTTGCAGACCTGCGGTGGCATAATTACATGACGACTGGATTTGGGACTCACGGTCAATCTCAAACTCAAATGCGCTCGGCAAGAATTTCTACGACCGAAAGCAATTTGGTCACAATCCCCGCATTGAGCCGTGGTCGCAATTCTTCAATCTAAAATCTAAAATCTAAAATCTAAAATCGGATGACAGTTTCTACAACACTTAAAACCGCCACTTCCCCGTTTTTGCCGCCCGCTGACTCTAGAGCTAGAGTCAGCCAATTTATGAAAACCCTACAAGACGAGATTTGTCAATCCCTCGAACAGCTCGATGGCGTTGGCAAATTTAAGGAGGACTCTTGGGAACGCTCAGAAGGTGGCGGCGGACGTTCTCGCGTCATGCGCGAAGGCAATGTTTTTGAACAAGGGGGAGTCAATTTTTCCCAAGTGTGGGGCGAAAGTTTGCCGGCTTTGATTCTGGCAAAGCACCCAGAAGCTGCAGGTCACGATTTCTATGCAACGGGTACTTCGATGGTGCTGCACCCCCGCAATCCCTACTTGCCTACGGTTCACCTAAATTACCGCTATTTTGAGGCCGGCCCGATTTGGTGGTTTGGTGGCGGTGTGGATTTGACTCCTTATTACCCGTTGGCTGAGGATGCAGCTCATTTTCACAAAACTCTGAAAGCAGCTTGCGATCGCCACCATCCCGGATATTATCCGACATTTAAACTTTGGTGCGACGAATATTTTTACCTCCCCCACCGCCAAGAAACCCGCGGCGTGGGCGGCCTCTTTTTTGACTACCAAAGCGCTCAAGGCGCGCTTTACCGCGACCATCATGTCAAAGGCAAGGCCGCTGAGTGCAGCAACAACATCGGCGCGCCGGAACCTAGGAGTTGGGAGTCGCTGTTCGCCTTCGTACAGGACTGCGGCCGGGCATTTTTGCCGGCTTACACCCCAATTGTTGAAAAGCACCGATCGAAAGAATACGGCGAGCGCGAGCGTAATTTCCAACTTTACCGCCGCGGCCGTTACGTTGAATTTAACTTGGTGTACGATCGAGGCACGACCTTTGGCTTACAAACCAACGGACGCACCGAATCGATTTTAATGTCCCTGCCACCTTTGGTACGCTGGGAATACTGCTACGAGCCAGAACCCAACTCTCCAGAAGCCGAACTCTACTCCAAGTTCTTAAAACCGCAAGATTGGGCGAATTGGATGCCTCAGCAGTCACCGACCTGAGTTAAACTACTGGGACAGTAACCACCGCGATAGATAATAAATTTGAGGGAAGGGTCAGTGATTCATATTGATCAAAAAACCCACACGCTTCAAGACGGTACAACAGTTATCGTCTTAGCACCGACAGGACGGTTGGACATCACTACAGCTTGGCAATTCCGCCTCAAGTTGCAAGAGTGTATTTCCAAACTTAGCCGCCATGTTGTAGTGAATCTTGGTCAGGTTAACTTTATCGATAGCTCTGGCCTGACCTCACTTGTAGCAGGTATGCGGGATGCGGATAAAGTTAAGGGAAGTTTCCGCATTTGCAATGTTCATCCCGAAGCCAAACTGGTGTTTGAAGTCACCATGATGGATTCTGTGTTTGAAATCTTTGAAACGGAAGAAGAAGCTCTAGAGGGGGTGCCGCGCGCAAGTTGACCACCCGGCTTGCATCGCTTGCGGTGTAAGCGCAATTTAAGCTTGAGGGTCACAAAATGCGCCGGAACCCTGCACAAGAACAGGAAGCAGGTAAATTCTTGCCAGCTTCCTTATACTTTCTTCCTTTCTTGAGAGGTTGAGAGGTTCACCAAAACACTAAAGTAGAAGAATAGGTCAAGGTAAAGTCTTGCCTTCTATCCTAGATAGCTAAATCTTTCTTCCTAGTTTCTTGTTGCTTCTTGCTTCAAACCAATATCTCAGGAGCAAAATCCTGACGCTTGACAAATCTAAAAGGGCCCATTAAAGCTCCCCAGATAGCCTTGCCTGTCGTGGGGCTTATTCCTTTGTCGTAGCTGAGAAATTCCTCGCCTGTGGCTTCAAATCCCAAGTCTACTTGGTAATTTTGCCCCCCGTAGGCAAAGCCGCAGCGAGTGCCCTCCGGCAAAGATGCGCGAAAGCGATAGCTGTTTGAGGCTAAATTTTGCACCGCAACTGACAGGGTGCAGCCGGGAAGGAGTTGGATTTGCTCGTTCGTTAGCTTTCTAAGCAAGTCGGGTTTGCAACCGGCTCCTTTGACGGCTTCAATGTCGTTGAACATATAATACTGAGCTTCGATAAGTCCTGGCGCTATCTGTGAGTGCCTCAGTTGCACGATGCGGGGGCGGTATGGCTTGTCTAATTCCAGAATGTTGGCTTGTTCGGCAAACAGGGCAATGCTGGGTTCGGAAAATAAAGGAACGGGTAGTGGTCTTTGCCACATACGAAGGTGGACGTACCACGTCGGCTCTGCTAGCGCTTGTTCCCGGTTGTCAAATTCGCCCGCCATGTACTGGGCTAAAGCTATCAATTCAGGAGAAATTGTCATGTTTGTTGGATTATTCACGATCCTGGGTTGACAAAAAAAACTTATTGTGATATGCAAGACCATATCTAGGCTGGGCAAGTCAGAAGATTAGATTCATGAGCGATCCCAGCTAAGCTATGATTGTAAAGATACTGGGGTTTTTCCCTCCTATTGCGACATATTAATTGTTGCTGCCGATCGCGCGTAAAATATTTTTGATAAAATTTTGTCTCGCAATCCGGCGGCAACGCTTAAAAAACTGGCAATTTTTGTCAGCCCGATCGCAGAATTGACTCCCCCGACTTTACTCACGCCGCGCTGGCACGCCCGCTACGGCAAAATTATTTATCTATAAGACTCAGGTGAACAATAACCGTACTGTTTCAGATACTAAGCGAAGTTTCTATACGATTCACACTCGACCGATCAACTCAATTTACCGTCGAGTGGTGGAAGAGTTGATGGTAGAAATGCACTTGCTTTCGGCGAATGCCGATTTTCAATACGACCCGATTTATGCTTTGGGTGTAGTGACAGCTTTCGATCGATTCATGCTTGGGTACGCCCCAGAAGCAGACAGAGTTTCGATTTTTAACGCTTTGTGCAAGTCCCTAGAAGACGATCCAGAGCGCTACAAGCAAGACGCTCAGCGATTGGAAAGCTTGGCGGATAGACTTTCCGGGCAAGAGTTGCTCTCGTGGATCGATCGCTCGACTAGCTTTGAAGATACAGCGGATTTGCAAGCGTCTTTAGGGGCGATCGCCAGCAACCCTCAATTTAAGTACAGCCGCTTGTTCGCGATCGGTTTGTTCTCGCTATTAGAAAAAGCTGACCCTAACTTGGTAAAAGACCAAGAAACCCGAAACGACGCGATCGCCAAAGTCAGTGCGGCCTTGCACCTGCCAGAAGACAAAGTTAGCAAAGATTTAGATTTGTACCGCAGCAATTTGGAAAAAATGGCCCAAGCGCGAATAGTGCTTCAAGATGTCATCCAAGCGGAACGGAAAAAACGCGAAAAGCGAGAAACAAAAGTTACCGCTGGCCCTTCGGCTGAGTCTTCTGACAGCAGCAATTAATCGTTTGAAGGAAGAAGGAAGTTCGGCAACGGATTCTCTAACGGATGTAACGGATGTAATGGATGTCAGGAACAAGGAAGTTCGGCAACGGATTCTCTAACGGATGTAACGGATGTCAGGAACAAGGAAGAAGAAGGAGTTTTTAATTTTAGAAAAACAATTAAAATATAAGATATTTTAATTGTTTTTCTTGAATTCTGGCTCCGGGCTTGTGCCTTCAGATGTTCGTTACTCAGAAACTAAAAATCCCGCTTTATGAATTGAGCGGGATCGACTTAACTAAAATAGAGCTGTTGGGGTGGTACTAAGGCTGCGGCTCAAAATTAGTGGCGTTAGCTTGCAGCCAAGTGCTTAGCTGTGAAAGAACTTCGTTTCCCGAAGACTTGCCCAAAGCTGTGGGGTTTGGGGTGTCGGGCCTGTCCAAGTTGCGGGCGATCGCTGCGTTGACTTCTTTGGAAATCAAATCGTGAAGTTGCTCTTTAGCCCTAGCCCTTTGAAAGTGAGCTCCCTCTTCCGTCGTAGCGTACAGAGGTGGCAGCCTATTTAAAGCATAAGCTGCAATATCTCCCACATCGAGACTAAGGTCGCTCGTCGCCTCAATTTCCGCTACCCTAGCGATCGCATCGCTGAGTACCAACTCTTCCATCACGTTGATAAACTGTTTGCGTGGCAGAACCACAACTTCGCCAGTCAACAAAGAGCCCATCAGACGATCGAGAGCCATGTACTCTTCGATCGACAATTCCGAAGCCGTATTGCAGATCCGTCCCACCTCAGCTTCCATAGACGGCGTTAAATAGCCATCCTGCAAAGCCTGTTCAACAATTTTTTCAATACTCATATATGCGTCCCCGCTCAACGGCATCATCAATAAAGTTTTGTGAAGACGCGATTGTTAGCGTCTTGAGATTCAAGTTTTGAGAGTTGAGTTGAGAAATTTTATATAAATCCTAACTCAATACTGATAACCCATCACAGTTATCTGCACACCCCAGCCACAAACTTACCCCATAATTGACTGCTTTATCCGTCAAAACCTGTAAAAACTCCTACTCAACTCCCTGAAGCCGCCAAGGTACAGGATCGACCGACTGCCCATGCACGTAAAGTCCCCAGTGCAGGTGAGGGCCTGTCGAAGCCCCCGTTGACCCCAGAGTACCAATTACTTGGCCGGCTTTCACGAAATCGCCTTCCTTGACATCAATCCGGCTGAGGTGCATCAAAATACTCGCTAGCCCTTGACCGTGGTCGATACCAACGACGTTCCCGTGGATTTTGAACCCTTGGGATTCGCGTCCCACTAGAGATACCCGACCTGCTGCTGGTGCGACTACAGGAGAACCGTAAGCACCCGCGTAATCAACGCCGCGGTGGTAGTAGTCTGGAGCAAATACCCCATTATAGTATCGCCGAACTCCGTAAATAGTGGTAATTTCGCCGGAGTTGGGGCGCAACAATTTGCCGTCCCAAAATTTTTCGGGTGTCACGAGTGCTTTAAATGCGTCTACGCGATCGAATTCAGCATCTGTACCTTCGCTGTCTTTCCCAGGCGGTAGCCAGATGGATTGGGTGGGAAAATTGCGATCGCGCACTTGGACGCTCAACTTCTGCACTTGTCCGTCACCTGCGACTTGAAGAAGGCGGGCACCGGGTTTCTCTAGCGGCGTCGTCGGTAGCAGGGCCCGAAAGCGACCGTTGCCGATGGGAAACGCGGGGTAGTTTTTTTGTTGTAGAGAAACTGTTGGAGTTTCCCCGCCGTTACCGTCAACCTGAATCATTACTGACAGCGTATCTCCCAGTTGGGGATTTGTCGGCGTCACAACTACCTGCAAAGCTTGCACCGGCAGGGCAAAACTTAGAATACCAGCAACAATTCCCCCGATCGAACTAGCGGTTAGCTTGTTTGCTTTCAACTGCCCCCACCGCAAAATCCGACCCGTAACTATTTCCGCACTTAGCCCGCCGTTGCCTCGACTCACAGTCATTCTCATCACTAGGTGTCCTTAACCTTTGTCTCGCTGATATATTTTTAATATCTAGACTAACTATACCAATCCGCAATGATTCGAGAGAAACAGCCGTAGGTAAAAAGCTTGGTAACAGATTGGGAGATGAGAGACTAAAGTGAACAAACCTGACGGTCTACTGAGTACAGTTAGACCGCAGGCTTCTTTTTCCTTTTTTTTCTCATGCTTTTTATAGTGAGGTAGTTCCACCCCCACTTGCTAATATATTATCAGAGTATTTCCCGATCATCTTGGGGTATAAAAGAATAATTGTCGCTTTGGGTACCTACACCCAACGAGCCTTTCATCACGCGGGCGTAATTCCCAACGGGGTACGGGGCGCAGCGCTCAGATTAATCCCCTCTAAATATACGCCCGGGACTTCCCGGCTGGTAGTTAAATAAATACTTAAGAACACTCAAAAATTGGGCGAGACGATCGTACTTTCGCACAAATCCCGTTGCCTTCCTCAATTCCAAGATTTACCATACTTCGGACAGTTTCATTGCCCACGCATAGGTAGCTAGAAACCCGGTTTCTACGAGTTTTGCGACGAGTCACGATAAATCTAAGAAGAAACCGGGTTTCTGAGGTCTGCGTGCGTCCGCCCCCGCTGGCGTTTTTATGTCGTAGCATCAAACCCTTGATTTTCACTTTTGGCTGATAGTGTGCTTCGTAAGCGTTGCTTGCAGCTATTGGATCACCCTGAAACCCTTATTTTCAGGTGCTCAAAAAATGTCCGAAGTGTTGCTGCTGTTAAATCAATTCTTTCTTGACCGTTTACTTTCCTAGAACATTCCTAAAACTCCCTAGTTATTGTAGCCTATTTTTGAGAAAGTAGTATGAATTTCCAATTTTTAAACCTCCACTCTCAAATGAATGGTATGAGATAAAAATTGAGAATGGCTATAATCTATCACCTAGAATTATAGGGATTCAAAGGCAGCGGTGAAACCATCTAAGGTCAAGCATTCTTCCATAAATTCCTCTACATCGTTGACATTCTCAAGCTGATATTCCATGATGCGTTGACCGTCGCCTTTCATCTTTTTGGAAGAGCAAGGCGTCGCCGGATATTTGGCAGCAATGGCTTTGAAAGCTTTGGAATGGAGATCCCAGCTTGCAGCCGAACATTTTATGATTAAAAGCCACATGATTAAATTCCTCCTTGGGTTTGGTTTAGTAATAGTCTGACACGAGTAAAACTTAGATCGATAGTGCCGAAAAATCAAGGGATTCTGTGGTTTGGAAAAAAGCTAAAAGCCGAGCCACTATGTGAGCAACACCACCCTTAACATTAGACTCCACATTCAAAGGCATCACCGGATCGTGGAGTGATAAGCGTAACAGAAACCAGCCGGATTCGCTAGCGGAGGTGCAGGAAATTCGCAGACCTTCGTAGTTATTGGGAACTATTTTCCAGTCTGCTTGCGTTGAGACAAATTGTTGCAGTTGCTCAATAACGCGCTCGCCGTGAGCCTTGAAATCATCTACACCAAGTTTAATCCGAAACTCTGCACTTTCTTCTGGCTCTTTTAAATTGGCAATTAAATCTGGCAAAGATTGGTTGGCTAGCTTTGACTTAGCCAATTCAATCAATAATTTGCTGACCAAATAAGCGCCATCATCCAAAAAGTAATTTTCTTTCAAAGCTCCATGTCCAGAGGTTTCAATCGCCAGCCATGATTCCTGGCCGGCTTCATTGAGGCGAATCGACTCGTCAATCACATTTTTGTAGCCGCGTTTAAAGCGGTGGTGAATCCCTTTTAGCTCCTGTTCGATGAATTGTGTCAAGCCATCGGAGGTGATAGAATCGGTGACAATGGTAGAGCCTGGGTGTTCTTTTAATATAATGGCAGAAATCAAGGCAATTAAGCGATTGCGATTGAGTTCCTTGCCAACTTGATCGACTGCCGCACTGCGATCGACATCGGTATCAAAAATAATCCCAAAATCCGCTTGATTTTCAATTACCGCTTGACAAATCGACTGCATTGCCTGTTTATCTTCGGGATTTGGCACATGATTCGGGAAAGTACCATCGGGTTCTAAAAACTGACTGCCGGTGGTGTCTGCACCTAAAGGTTTTAAGACTTTATCAACATAAAAACCGCCAGCACCATTGCCCGCATCCACAACAATTTTTAATTCTGTTAATGGTTGCTCAAAGTTATCTGGATGATTGACTGCTTCCCGGATATTTTTGACCAATTGATTAGCATAAACTGAGATGAAATCATGCTTTGTAATGTTACCGGGCGATGCGGCTGGCTGGAAGTTATTGCTTTGGGCTAGTGCTAAGATATCTGTAATATCCTGTTTTTGTAAGCCACCTTTGGCGGTGAAAAACTTTAAGCCGTTTCGATTAAAGGGCAAATGGCTAGCAGTGAGCATAATCGCGCCGTCGCAATCAAAACCAGGGGTAATGGTACTCATAAACATGGCGGGGGTTGAGGCCATTTCAAAGTCGTACACGGTTGCACCAACTGAGGCGATTCCCTCCATGACTGCTTGCATTAAGGTTGGCCCTGATAGGCGACTGTCACGCCCGATCGCGAGCGTTAATTCTGCCGCAGGTTTATTGACTTTTTGCACCAGCCAACTGACAAAGGATTTACCTAAGATTGTGGCAATTTCGGGGGTGAGGTTGACTTTTTCATTGGGAACGCCTTCGAGGGCGATACCGCGAATGTCTGAGCCATTTTGAAGTTTTGTCCAGTTGAAGATTTGCATAATAATTGATGGTAAGTAAAAAGATCGGAGTCGGCGGTTGAAACCGATCATACAAACTTTCCTCTGCGGCCCGTTCGACTGAGCGCTAGCCGAACGGCTTTCGCGGACTAATAAATAAACAGGGGAGAATTTTGGGATTTGGTATTATTAGTCATCAGAAATATGGGTTTGAAACCCCGTCCTAAAAGGACGGCTTTACATTGAGTTAAAACATACAGCGGGGTGGAGGGGTATGGTTGCCCCTCCGGTGAGGTATGGTTGCCTCAATCTCCTTTCGGAGTAAAGTTAGCTTCGCCAATGTTTTAAGAGCTTGTTAGGCTAGCAGCACTGTCTCAGTGACCTTAAGACTGTTTAACCGCTAGCGACAGAGCAAGGGACTAGCTACGCATCCCAGGGTGTCGTGACTCAAAAAACGTAGTCAATTAAGACTGAAGCTGGTCAGAACGGCTTGTTAGATTTCTCCTTCAAGCCTCATGCCTTTAGGCTGAGGTTCCTGACTAGGGTGACAGAGTTTTTCAATTCAATCAGCTAATCGGCATTTAAGTTGTATTTAAAGAAACAATCCCAGTCTTGTGGGTGGGATTTGAACAACGCCCAAAATATCCAATTGAAATGTTGAACCGCTTACTGGGAATTTTTGCCCCATCACCGCTAAGCTTAAGCTCTAATTCCTTAGTCGCGTTCAACGCTGTAAATTGCCTGCAAGCGGAACTCACCATGAGCCGGAACTTCCACAATATCTGTAGCTGCATTGGTCGTTTCTACGCAGAGTAAACGCTGATAATCTGCATCATCAAGGTCGGCCATATTTGCAGAAATTGTTACCCAGGGATTCCACACTACGACGGATTTACTACCCGATGATTTAATGCGAATCCGACGATTGAGGGCGCTATCGTCAATGACTAATTCGTTGGTGACATCGAGATAAATGCGATCGACTTCACCTGTTACTACCACTGCACCGACTTGAGTTTTTTCGACACCACCATCCGCTTTATCAAGATACTGGCTATTTTCTAAGCCTAAAACCTGCACGCGGTTGATATCGCCGACTTGGAAATAAGTATGGAAAGCTTGGGTGAGGGGAAATGCTTTGTCGCCTAGATTGCGGGTGATTAATTCTACAGTGAGGCTGGTGCCGATCGTAATCTCGATCGCCAGTTCAAAGGCTTGGGGCCAAATTGCTCTAGTTTCATCGGTATCCTTGAGCCCTAGAGTGACTTTGGTTGCGCCGTCTGGGGTTGTGGCGGTTCCTAGCACATTCCAGAGGCGATTCCGCACAAACCCATGACTCGGACGCCCCAAGGCTTCGGGATCTGGGCCAAACCAGGGCCAACAGATGGGTATACCGCCTTTGATGGCTTTCCCTTCGGCGTAGTAGGCTTTTTCGCTGACGAACATCAAGTCTGTGGCTTCGGTGGCTGGTTGAAAGGAGAGCACTTGACCGGAATACACAGAAATTAAGGCTTTGGCTTGACCGTTGTCGATGTGAATCATCGGGAAACCACCGTTTCCGGTGGCGAAGGTGAGGTTCCCGGCAATGCCGTAGTCTGTGTTTAATTGGTCAATACTCATGCTTTTGACTTGGTGAATTGCTTTACAATTATCCGATATTATGGTTGCTAAATTGGTTAGATTGTTGGGTTGGAGGGGGAAAGGTGCGATCGACACAACGATGCTCTCAGAGAAACGGATGGGGAGTGCCAACACCTCGCGAGGGGATGTGCGATCGAACCCACCGACACACCTTGCTGAGTTCCCTGTAAGCAAGCTAATGCAGCAGTTCATCAAAAGACGGCGCAGCCGCAAAACTCCGCATCTCTTCGAGGGTGATTTCAGGCGACAATTGCCAGAAATACGCCAAAAACAGGGCAAAGAGCACTATCCGACTCACTGCATCCGCTAGCGTTCGCATCGAATCACGTCACGGCGATGGGAACGTGCCTTGTACTTGAGGCGATCGCAGAATCAAAAAAGCCTTTATTGAGCGACTGGTTTACAGAAACACTAAAAAAGTTATTCCTAGTGGATTTGTGTAAAACCGACGATCGCAAATCTGCTTAATTACCAAGCGCGAGCGTATTGAACTGGAGCAGGCACGGATTGACGTAGTTGCTTCGCAGCCCGCATCGGCCAATAAGGATCGCGCAGCATTTCTCTGGCAAGTAATACCATATCTGCTTGACCTGTACGGATGATGTGGTCAGCCTGGGCGGGTGCAGTAATCATACCAACGGCTCCGGTGGCGATGTTCGCTGAGCGTCGAATGCGATCGGCAAAAATAGTTTGATAACCTGCACCCGTGGGAATCTTTTCACCCGGTACAATTGCGCCTGATGAACAATCGATTAAATCAACACCCAGTGACTTTAATTTATCGCTGAGTGCAATACTTTGTTCAATGTCCCAACCATTTGGAACCCAATCGGTTGCAGAGATGCGAACCCAAAGCGGTGTTCGATCGGGCAAAACATTTCGCACCGCTTCTACGACTTCACATAAAAACCGGATGCGATGCTCAAAACTGCCACCATAGTCATCTGTGCGTTGATTGCTCAAGGGAGACAGAAATTCATGCAGTAGGTAGCCGTGAGCGGCATGAATCTCGATTACGTCAAATCCGGCTGCGAGAGCGCGTTGGGCTGCGTTGACAAAGAGTGTCGTCTGCTTCTGAATGTCTTCGATACTCAGAGCGATCGGGGCGGGGCTATCGGGTTCAAATGGAATGGCGCTAGGGGCGATCGAAGTCCATCCTCCAAGAGATTCTCCAAGCACATTTCCGCCCTCCCACGGAGTTGCGGTACTGGCTTTTCGACCTGCATGAGCAAGTTGAATCCCCGCAACCGCACCGTTGCGGTGAATTAACTCGACGATTCGCGCCAGCATTTCAATGTGAGCATCTTGCCAGATTCCCAAATCTTGCGGCGTAATTCGTCCTTCAGGCTCGACTGCCGCTGCTTCAGTCATCACCAGCCCTGCCCCTCCTACGGCTCGACTGACGAGATGAACCAGATGCCAATCATTCGCGAACCCATCAACACTGGAATATTGACACATGGGAGAAACTGCAATGCGATTTCGGAAGGTAACACCACGTTGATCCAATGGCTCAAATAAATGCGACATGGTTGTAAACCGCTGAGTTATATAGCAATCCTAAATGATTCGTGTAATTCTTGTAGGGGCAAAACCCACGCCCGGTTGCCCCGCCTTGACTGGGGTAGGCACGGGGAGTAGGGGTAGCACTACCCCTACATATTTTTACAAATGATTCAGGATTGCTATATAAATGCACAGATGTCAAGCACAGACTTTCTTGACGCTGGGAAGTTGAGTGACCTCATTCCACCAAGTCCGCAGCTTTGAAGTTTGCGCGATCGTTGCTTCGTACTCTGGGGTCTCGGATAGGTAGGTGAAGACTGGAATTAGGTAGAAATCGGCAATGCTCAGTTCGTCACCGAGCAAATACGGGTGTCCTACAGTTAGGGACTCGATCGCCTCTAGTGCAGTCTTTACAGGTGCAACGGCAGCTTTGTCCAACCTACATCCCGAATGGACTTGTCATTTTGAGGTATCAAGAGCAACGACAAACTTACTTGTCTAAAACCTAAATCTTTATTGTTAGCAAAACCGGGGATTACTAGAAAAAAACACAAAAGTGCCTGAGTAATTATCCAGCATATTGGGTAAATCCGCAAGCAGGGCTTGAACAAATAAAAACTATTTTAACTAATCCTTTTTACCGATCGCATATCTGTGAACCTACACCATGATAAAACCGCTCAATACAAAAAAGTAATCAACACCGCTCCACCCTGCCTGAAATAAATTAAAAAAAGTAACTTGATTTTATCTCTCGGCGCTCATCTCGTTGAGGTGAAACATTACCACTAATACAGTCGCAATCCCTCGATAAACTTGCAAGAGGTTAAGCTTTTTGTGAGGAGTTGAACTCTGTGCCATGAGAAAATACCTGGGTCAAGGGTGGTCGTTGTCCTTGCTCCCCAACTACAGTCAACCCACTAAACATAGTCAACACATTAGACACTATAATATAACTTTATACTTTTTTCATAAACTTGTGCAAGAAGACTTCCGACTGATCGTTGACTTAGTTCTAGTTCTCGCTGCTGCCGCAGCAGGAGGACTCTTTGCATCGCTCTTGCGACAGCCGGTAATTCTCGGCTACCTCCTGGGAGGGATCGTAGTTGGGCCGGCCGGTTTGGGGCTGATTAAAGAATTAATTCAGGTAGACACCCTGGCTGAATTCGGGGTTGCCTTTCTGTTATTTGCCTTGGGAGTGGAATTTTCTTTCGCCGAACTCCAGAAAGTAAAAGCCATTAGTTTGGGCGGGGGGGGCTTGCAAATTGTGCTGACGATCGCCATTACTACTGCAATTTCCTTGGCTGTAGGCTGGGTAGAATCGCCTGCTCAAGGCGTGTTTTTAGGATCGATTCTGTCGCTTTCCTCGACCGCAGTTGTACTCAAGTGCTTGATGGAACGCAATGAATCCGGTACTTCCCACGGTCAAGTCATGCTGGGAATATTAGTAGTTCAAGATTTGGCTTTGGGGCTAATGTTAGCAGTTTTGCCGGCACTCAATCAGCCAGCAGAAGCGATCGGCATGACGGTAGCGTGGGCCCTGCTGCGGATCGGGTTATTTGCTGTCGGTGCTGTAGTCGCCGGCATTTGGATGGTACCGCAATTGCTGCGATACCTCGCGCAAACAGAAAGCCGGGAACTGTTTTTGCTGGGAGTTGTGGTTTTGGCTTTAGGGATTGCGCTACTGACAGAATATTTGGGTTTTTCGATCGAGATGGGCGCATTTGTAGCGGGTTTAATGATTTCGGAGGTGGAATATGCCGACCAAACTCTAACTTATGTCGAGCCTTTGCGAGATATTTTTGCATCCTTATTTTTTGTCACCATCGGAATGTTAATCGACCCGATGTTTCTGTGGAACCATCTAGAAGTAATTCTGGGACTGGTATTTATAGTATTTGTCGGCAAATTCTTGATTATAACGCCGATCGTCCGACTATTTGGCTATCCGCTAAAAACAGCATTAATCGCAGGTTTGGGCTTAGCTCAAATAGGAGAATTCTCCTTTGTACTCGCTAGTGCCGGCCAAGCTATGGGGCTGGTTTCGCGCAACGTTTACCTGTTAATTTTAGGCACGACAGCAGTCACCCTCGTGCTGACTCCGTTTGTGTTGAGAAGCGTGCCACAGTTATTGAAATGGGCGGAAAATTTCGGGCCTTTGCAGCGCTATTTTGACGAAACATCTCAACCTGTGGCAATAGCTGAAACTTTGCCGGAACAAAATTATGTTGTGGTTTGCGGCTACGGGCGAGTCGGCCGAATTTTAGTCAAAATGCTGCAAAGCCGCAACTGTTCAGTTGTGGTGATCGACGAGTCAGAAAGTAGTATTCAAGACTGCAGAGTGCAAGGAATTCCTTACATTTACGGGAATGCTGCCAGCTTGCACGTATTGGAAGCCGCGCGGGTGGAACGGGCAAAAGCAATGGCGATCGCCCTTCCCGATCCTATGAGCACTCGCTTGTGTCTGAAGCGGGCTTTAGAATTAGTCCCGGATTTGGATATTGTGGTGCAGGCCAACCAAGATAAAGACATCGAACTACTTTACCAACTGGGGGCCTGGGAAGTTGTGCAGCCGGAGTTTGAGGCCAGTTTAGAACTGTCTTCCCACTTGCTGGCTGGCATGGGGCTCTCCGCAATGGCGATCGCGCGGGATGTGCAGCAAATTCGCAGCAGCCGCTATCTGGAATTGCGGCCACCGCGCGAACCTTTGGCTGTTTCGCGGGATTTGAAAGTGGCGGTTCGAGATATGAACAGCGAGTGGTACAGCTTGCCGTCAGGTTCTCCCATCGCCAGCATGACTCTGGAAGAAACTAACTTGCGGCAGTTGACAGGGGTCAGCGTAATGGCGATCGTCCGCGAAGATGGCGAGGAAATTGATTATCCTAACGGGAAGACAGCTTTGCAGTCGGGCGATCGACTTTTTGTAGTCGGAGAACCGGAAGAACTCATCAGTTTTGAGTTGCTGGCGAAAGGGGAAGTTGCAGTGCCGCAAGGCGACAGTTCTTGCCAGTGGCTGAGGCTACCAGCAAAGAGCCCTTGGGCGGGCAAAAAACTGTCAGAGGTAGATTTGCTGACCCAGTACGGGGTGCAGGTGCGGGCGATCCGCCGGGAAGGGAAATTTACTCGCTGGCCCGACGGAACTACGAATTTGCAAGAAGGCGATCGTTTGCTGCTGTGCGGCGGCTTCTACGAGCTCGGCTTGATGCAGCGGACGGCCTCACCGCCTGTGCCGCAACCTGCTTTAAAGCTGCCTTTTGTAACAGCCCAAGTCAGCGAAAAGCTGTTTAGCGATTAGGGAAGTTCGGCAACGGATTCTGTAACGGATGTAACGGATGTAACGGATGTAACGGAGGTCAGGAAGACCGAAGTTGGAAGAGGTTCGAGGGAAGAGGGAAGATTTTTCCACTCTCCCCCTCTTCCACTCTCCCCCTCTCCCACTCTCCCCCTCTCCCACTCTCCCCCTCTTCCACTCTCCCCCTCTCCCACTCTCCCCCTCTCCACTCTCCCCCTCTCCCACTCTCCCACTCTCCCCCTCTCCTTAGCCGTTGGGTTTGAGATAAGCAATTGCTGGCCGCGAGATCAGAATTTGTGTTTCTGAGGGATCGAGGACGCAAATGCAGCTATTATCCTGCCAAAAAATTCTGCCCGCTACTAAGTCGCCGGTCAGGAGTTTGATCTCCACCTGTTTTTTGTCTTTGATGTAGCTTTGTATTAAGCGAACGCTGGGCAATCCGGTTTCAAATTCAGACATAGTTCAGAAAAATATAGTCAAATATTACCTTAAACCATATTCTTCTGTTTATACCGTTTAACCCATACTGCCGCAACTACAAGCGCGTCTACCGGATGAGGGATAAACAAGTTGGCGGCTAGTTTTCGACCGATATTCATTGAGGGATTGACATCAGCATTAATTAGATATCCCTGTGGAGTTATAAATATTATATTTGTTTATATTTCACTAGAAAGGACTATAAATTGCAGAAAGTTTTATAATACTGGGAAATGGGTAATTTGGTCAGCAAATTATCTAACCAGTTTTAACCAAAAGAGGTTTGTTTTTATGCCGATCGAGTTTGCGAAGTATCACGGACTGGGAAATGATTTTATTCTGATTGACAACCGTCACTCGTCAGAACCGGTGATCACGCCAGAACAAGCTGTGGATTTGTGCGATCGACATTTCGGGATTGGCGCAGACGGTGTGATATTTGCTCTTCCGGGTCAAAACGACACTGACTATACAATGCGGATTTTTAACTCCGACGGTTCGGAACCGGAAATGTGCGGCAACGGGATTCGCTGTTTGGCTAAGTTTATCGCGGATTTGGACGGGTCAGAGGCGAAAACTCAGTACCGCATCCACACTCTGGCTGGTGTGATTAGCCCGGAATTGCGATCTGACGGTCAGGTTAAGGTGGATATGGGACTTCCCCGGCTGCTGGCTGCGGAAATTCCGACAACTTTGGCTGCAGCGGATGCCAAAGTTATTGATGTGCCGATCGAAGTTGCTGATAAATCTTGGTCTGTTACCTGCGTCAGCATGGGCAATCCTCACTGCATTACTTTTGTAGAGGATGTTGCGGCTGTTGCTTTAGAAACTGTCGGGCCTCAATTCGAGCACAACAAAGCCTTCCCGCAGCGTACCAATACGGAATTTATTCAAGTGGTACGTTCAGACTACGTAAAAATGCGGGTGTGGGAAAGAGGCGCGGGTGTTACTCTAGCTTGTGGGACTGGTGCTTGTGCTGCTGTGGTAGCTGGAGTGTTGGTAGGAAAGTGCGATCGGGCAACTGCTGTTGAGCTCCCCGGCGGCGTTTTGGAAATCGAATGGGCAGAAGTTTCTGGGCGGATTTACATGACCGGGCCGGCACAGCGAGTATTTACTGGTTGTATTAGTCATTAGTCATTAGTCATTAGTTATTAGTCATCAGTCATTAGTCAGAAGGAATTTTTTGTTTAATTAACAACCAATAAAAATTATTGAATTCAAAATTTTTATTGCATTCTGACCAATGCCTTCCGCCTTCACAAATCATATCATGTCCGGTTGAGCGACCGCGATTTTTGTAGGGGCCCGTGAGCCAACAATACCTGCCAATAATTGACAATCTCAAAAACCCGCCCCGACGGGGATATTATGGTTAATTGATCGGACATGATATTATTGGCTGCGGACTGAAGACTGAAGACTAATAACTCAGCCTGAAATCTAAAATCTAAAATCTAAAATCTAAAATCTAAAATTAAGTAGGTGGGCTGGCATGGCTGGAGGTATTTATCTGATTCAGGACGACGACAGGCTGGTAGAAATGATGGAACAGCCCTACGACTCGGAAGACCAGTTACAAGAGTTGCTAGTAACTTATCCTAATTTGATCGCGGGAGACCAAATCGATCGGGCGACGGCGCGGAGGTGGCTGTTAATTTCGCGGGAAGCTGCACCCAGCGATGAGGAAACAGCGGTGCAGTGGTCGCTGGATCATTTGTTTCTCGACCAAAATGCAGTTCCTACTTTGGTGGATGTCAGGCGAACTCCTAATGCCGAACTGCGGCAAAAAGTTTTGGGCCAGTCGATCGACTATGCTGCTAATGCGTTGGTTTACTGGCCTGTCGATTCAATTATTGCTCTGTTTGAAGCTAATTGTCGCGATCGGGGTCGCGATCCTGAACAGATTTTTGAAGAGTTTCTCGGTGCAAATGCTAATGAAGACCTATTTTGGCAGAAGGTTAAAACTAATTTGCAAGCGGGTAAAGTTCGCTTAGTGTTTGTAGCTGACGAGATTTCCGCTGAAATGCGCCGAGTTGTGGAATTTCTCAACGAACAAATGGACCCGGTTGAAGTTTTGGCCCTGGAAATTAAGCAGTATGTAAGTGAAGACGGTTTGAAAACGCTGGTTCCCAGAGTGATCGGTCAGACAGCGGAAGCACAGCAGAAAAAATCCAGCGCAACGCGCGAAAGAAGGCGCTGGGATGAATCTTCATTTTTTGCGGAAATCAAAGCTAGACGAGGCGCGGACGAGGCGCAAATGGCAAGAGCAATTTACGTTTGGGCGAAAAGTCAAGAACCTGAAGTTCAAATCCATTGGGGAACGGGGGATGCCTACGGCGGTTTCGCGGCTCAATTGCCTCAAAGGGGAAGAAAACCCTATCAGTTATTCACTGTAGATATTGCTGGCAGAATGGAGATTTCTGCTGACAATTACGGTTCCCAGCCGCCGTTTAATGCGGAACACAATTGGCTGGAATTGAGAAGTAAACTGAGTTCGATCGGTCTGTCGCTACCTATAGAACCGGGCGAGAGAAGGTCGCCGAGTCTGGCTTTGTTTACTTTGCAAGACGAATCTGCACTGAAGCAAGTTATGGAAACTTTTGATTGGGTGATTGAGCAAATTCAAACGTTATAGTTACACTCAGAGATGATAGAAACGGAGGACACGGCAGTGCCGTTTCCCTACCCCCATTAATTGTAGGAAAACGGTACTGCCCATTAGTGTAAACTTAACGTAAAACCGATAGTCCGGCAAGGGTTGAAACCCCTGCCTCAAAGCGAAAGTCCTCTCAAAGAGGACTAATGAGTTTTTCAGTCCTCTTTGAGAGGACTTTCGCTATTAGACAGGGAATTCATTCCCTGGCGGAGTGCTGGGTGGGCGGGATGACTGGCGCACAAAAAGCTTAAGTTGACACTTATGAGCCCTGCCGTGTCCTGATTGTGGGTAATATTAATTCCGAGGCTACCGGATTTGATATAACGCACCCTACCCTATGTGCTGGGTAGTATGTATATGCCCGGTTCAGTGTCTGGCCCAGGCAGAATTTCACGGCTGCTTTTAACACCTCTACTTTCGCACAGATTTGCAAACGATTCTAAACCTTCTAATCTTGCTGAAAGTTCACTCAACCCATCCAAATATTCAGCTACGGCAATTTGGCGATGTGTCCATGCTCGATCAAATTTAGCAGAACTATAGGACATTTCAAACTCTACATCAACATAATTTTTTTTGCCTCGGATTTGGTCAGGAGATAAAGTGCGATCGCTTGGTGATATTTCCGTAATTCGTTCTACTCGTTCTGAGGTAATATGGTTCTTAAACCGAGAATTAGTAAAGCGATAAGCAGTAGATAGATAAGTGTTTTCATCATTGATTAGTGCCTTCCCCCATCTTTCGGCGACTTGTTTAAATTGGGGGATTTGTAACGCCAGTAATTCTTTAGCTTCTTGATGTTTCCCTATTTCTAAGAGAAGATTGGCTTCTGTTGCTACGGCTACAGCCCAACCTTGAATAGAAACATCAGCATTAAGCATAATTTCAGCATCTAATTCTGGGGTAGCTTGCATTGCTTGATTACTGAGAAATAATCCCACACGGGAAGCTGTTTTAATGGCCGATCTCGGTGATTCATCAGGAAAACGAGAGCGCTCGTCAAGTTCAGCTTTTAAAGCTGCAATTTCTTTAATTAGCATGGCTTGATGAAGATGGGAAATAGCTTTAGCAAGGCTTTTTTGCTTTTGGCGGCTGTCTTCTACCAATAAATACAGATATGCCAATTGTTCAGAGATAATATATAAGCGATTATCAACCCGATTTAACCTATATTCAACTCGATTAAATCCTTCTTCCATGCGATTATCAATCCGATTTAAACCCGATTCAACACGGTTAAAGCCTTCTTCCATTGACTGTTGAATGTGACCTAAAGTTTTTTGTACTTGGTGCAGTTTGTAGCCCATATAGGCAAAGCCAGCAATACTGACACCAAGGTTTAAAACACTTGCGCCCGCAGCAATTTGACTTAGCCCCATCACTGAGGATAAGGTTTTTTCAATACCGATTAATTTACTCTCGACACCTATTAATTTATGATAGCTAAGCCCATGACCAATAACATCAATTCCTGCCACAATGGGAGAAAAGGGAACAGTCATCAGTTTGCTAGTCAGTCCGGGAGTTTCGGCTAAATGGCGGACAATTTGACCACCATTTACAGTTCCCGCAGCCCATCTAATAACGCTTCCATAGCGTTGCATTGAACCATTAAGTAAACCTTTGATAATTTCGGGATTGTTAACTAAGAGAGTGGTATCAATTAACATTTTAATTGCTCCTATTTAGCGATTGTAAACTTCAAGCTTTTCGTAGGCTTCCATTTGGAATCTATCAGACACTTTAACCTCAACTGCTAAACCAGCTAAGTTACGAAACGCATCATGTCTATCAAGTTGATTGACTTTAGGCTTAAATCCTTCGTCATCTTGCTTCAGTTTAATCTCAACTAAGTAAATATCATATTCTGATTCTGCTCCTTTGGCGACTGAATACTTATTGATATCAGGTTTTTGCAGAGAAAGTTCAGTGTCAGATCCTAGCCATAAATATCTAGTAATTTGGTAAAGTTGTTCTCCCTCACTAACATCAATATGCTTTTTGTCTTTTAGCGATTCAAGGAACTCTGCTTGTGAGGCAGAAATAACTAAAACTAAAACTAAAGATTGTTTAGCATTTTCCTGCACTACAGCATTTTTATCTGGCGGAGGTGGAGGATTAATAACAAATTCTCCAGGTTTTCTATCAGTTGGCGGTTGTGGTTCCTCTTGTTGCTTCTTGAGACAAAGTGCTCCTACTATCAAGAAAAAAAATACTACTAAAGGGTCCATTTTTCAACTCCTAAATTTCATTATGTTTAAAACTTGCTTCACTGACGAATAATCTCTTGTAGCTTTTGATAAACTCCTGTTGCATGATCTTTTTTAACTTCAAAGTCACGCCAGAACTGTTTTTCTTGCTCAAAATTGCCCTCAATAATACTTGATTGTTGCTGCAAAGCGCGTTCAGCTAGATTGGTAATCTCATCAACGGATTCTTCAAAGTTACTGCTAACATCATCTAACCGTTTGGAAATCCACTCAAACAAAATATCCCACAAACGTTTTTTCCCTTTCTCAATTCCACTTGACCATTGTTTTGCCATTAAGTCGGGAGAAGGAAGGAAAAGTTCAACATACTCGATATCTTCATAAATATTCCGAGTTACAGCTTCTTGGTATTCACGGGTTACAGGTCGTGTTTTTGTGCTAGAGAAACAAGAGCCATCCCTATAGCTTTCATATTCTGTTTTTCTGCGAGTTTCATTTACTTCTTCCTTACCAACTTCTTCTTTTTCTGTGGTTCGCTTTTTTTCTATAGCTTCTGGAAGTTCAAAAAACTTCTCAGGTAAAGTTGGCAAGTTTTGAGCTAACTTTTTGCGTAAATTACTGATGGCTGCTTGTTCAATATTAATCGAAGAAAAAACTTCCTCTGACAAACAAACTTTTAGTTTCTTAACTAGCTCATTAGATGGCTTCTCAACTAATGATTGTAAAGCTTGTTCAATTTTTTGAGCTTTTCCTTGCAATAAAAACTCTGCTCTTTTGGATATAGCTTTTCTCATGCTGTGATATAGCAACAGAGTATAGCGTTCATCATGTTCAATTTCTTTTGTTCCATGATTATCATCAGCCCGTACACGCTTAACTAAGTATTCTGACTTAGGAGAAAACTTACTGAGTCTTCGACTAACATTATCATAGGCTTTAGAAATATCCTCAGCTAATGAAGGTAATGTGATTTCCCCTAGTTTATCTCTGAGTTCAAAAGCTCCTTGATTATTTTTAAACGCATCGCGAACTGGAACAATTAGAGATGTGGTTAAATCTCCTTCTACCTCATTGACAGCACCAAATAGCCGAGAAAAGCTATCATCAAACCCTTTTATGTTAGCAATTTTTTTAGCCTCAATATGATCTTCAGGAGCTATTTTTAAGAGTTCTATTATTGCCTTAATATCGCCATGAAATTCTTTTTTACAAATTTTGATATTTTTATGAAATTCTTGACGAATTTTAGCAATGTTATCTCTTTCTTGTTTAACCTGTTCTTTATTGTTAATTTTTCGGGTTTGAATCAAAATATCAAGAGATTGTGCCAAAGCATTGTAATTGTCGAATACTTCCAACAATGCAGGAAGTATTACCAATTCAGCAAATGATTCTTGAACCCGCACACGGAAACGATCCCAAAGTTCTCTACCTCCACTCCATTCTAAAGAATAGTGGAGAATTTGCCGCATGGTTTCATCATCAATAATCTCATTCTCGTCTATCCGGTCTTCAAGATCGCGGAACCAATTCTTTAAATCTCGATTCTCTTTAGTATTTGATTTAATAACTCCTGCACAGTCTTGAAACATAGCCTTAAGGAGTTTTAAGCGTATCTCCTGACTCATCAATGACGGTTGGTTAAAAGCTCCTGAACCCCAAGCACACTGAGCATAATATAAAAGACGAGCATTAAAAGGCAGAACATCAGGGAGTTCTGGAAGCGATAAGACCTCTTTAATTTCTTCTCTTAACTTATCAATCCGCTCTGATAGAGGTAAATCATCTGCTCCTCGGTTATCGACCCGATTTAAGATAAAAATCATCGAATCTGTGCGACCTTGTAGATATTCGACAACTTTCTTTAATTCTTCTAATAAGCGTTTTCTGTGTTCATCATCTACCTGCATATAGTCTAAAGCCACTAAACTAAAAGCTTTATTAACTTGCTTTTGGATAGTTGCTAAGTTAGCCCGGTCTTGAACTGATTTTAATCCCGGTAAATCAATCAATTCAACTCCGATTCCGTTGGGTAAACCCAGTAAAGAAGCATCACAAGCAGGTAAAAGAGGAACATGAGCTGTTATTTGTGGCGCAACATACTCACGCTTTTTCCGCGCCGCGTGATAGGAGTGCATCACGGTGCGAATTCGCTGGTATAAATCCTCATCGCTTAATCCCGTCCATTCACCAGCATCCCAAGCAGCATCTTCCGTTTCTGCAATCATTAATCTCTGTTCTTGAGAATGTTTGATGGTTAATACACCCCCACTCATTTCTCCGGCTTCAATCGGTGCGATTTTTCGACCAATCAGCGCGTTAACAATCGTTGACTTTCCAGAGGAAGTTGTGCCCAGAGTAGCAATCCGAAAACTAGGATTTTCTAGGCGTTGGACGGCTTCTTGATAAACAGTTAAAAAATCCTGTAGGCAAGATTGAATCCCCGGATCAGCAAAAACATCCGGGGACGAGTTGACTAAGCTAGAGACTGAGTTGCCTAATTCTTGTAAAAGGTTGCGCGTGTTGTTTAACTTAGATTCAATTACAGGCATGGCAAAAATGCTTCCTTAATGATCTTTGTTAAGTATAACTAAGGAGACACGGCATCGCACCTCGTACATCCACGGATGTTTTAAACCTTGCCACAAAATAAAGAGTCACTCTTAAATCAACTTGTAGAGTGCCTCGGAGATTGATTATTTCGATTTATAACAGGTTTATTCTGCTCTGGGGCATCCTACGCACCTTGCTGTCCCGCACCTTGCGTTATATTTTTCGGGCGGGCGGGACACCCCACAATAATTCCATCAAACTTGACTGTACAATTTATATGCGCCTGAGCTTGTTAATCTCATTATTATGTTTAGGGGATAATGGGTGTCACCATCAACATAATAATGAGTTGATGCAGAGTGAGCGGCCGATCGCCAATTACCAATAACCAATGACTATTGATAGCGAATGTTTGCTTGTTTTAAGCGCCGCAATGCTTCTCCCAGTCGATCGCAATCTGCAATTAAACTAATTCTCACATATCCTTCGCCGCCCGGCCCAAAAGCATTGCCAGGAGTCACCACAACACCCGTTTGCTGCAAAACATTCAGGGCAAAATCAGTAGAACTCATGCCCGGAGTGCAGGGAACCCAAAGATACATTGCAGCCAGAGGTTTAGGAATATTCCACCCTAATTCTGCCAATCCTTCCACCATGAAATCCCGGCGAGTCCTGTAACGATTCTGCACTTCGTGCAAGTAACTATCCGGCAATTGCAGTGCTGTTTCTGCTGCTGTTTGCAATGCGGAAAATATACCGTAATCTAGGTTGGTTTTTAATGTCCGCAAACCTTGAATAATTTTGCTATTTCCTACTACAAAACCGACTCGCCAGCCGGCCATATTGTAGGTTTTGGACATAGTATGAAATTCGACACCGATTTCTTTACCGCCGGGAATTTCTAATAAACTTGTCGGTTGATAGCCGTCAAAGGCTAATTCCGCATAACACAAGTCGTGAACCAGCAAGATTTGATGTTTGTGTGCGAAAGCCACAATATCTTTGTAAAATTCGCGGGGTGCTGTTGCTCCAGTCGGATTGCTGGGATAATTGAAATAGAGTATTTTGGCTTGTTCGGCTACGCTGTCGGGAATGTCGGCTAAGTCAATTACCCAGTCATTTTCTGGTTTGAGAATGATGTTGTGAACTTTTGCACCGGCGATGATTGGGCCGCGAAATAATACGGGATAAGCAGGACTTGGTACTAATATTAAGTCCCCTGGATTGATATAGGCGATCGCAAAATGTGCTAAACCTTCTTTAGAACCCAACAAAGGCAATGCTTCGCTTTCTGGATCGAGTTCAACGTTGTAGCGGCGGCTGTACCATTTAGTAATAGTACGGCGGAAACTGGCAGTTCCTTCAAAGGGTGGATAGCCGTGATTGGCAGAATTTTGGATGGCTGCGACAGCCGCTTCTACTACTGGTTGAGGAGTGGCACCGTCGGGGTTTCCCATTCCTAAGTCTATTAAATCGAGTCCTTGTTCGCGGGCGCGGGCTTTGAGTTCATCGAGACGGGCAAATACGTAGGGCGGTAGTTTTTGCAACCTGTCAGCAGGGGTAATCCAATCCAAGGTCATTTATTTTTTGTCAGTTGTCAGTTTTCCTGGTTTGTAGTAAGGACTTTCGTCCTTGCTAGCACAGCCTTTTCAGGACTTTAGTCCTTACTACAAACTGTTTTAATTCTTAATCTTTAATTCTCCCACAGGTGCGGTGGTAGAAACCATCGCTGCCATTAATTGTTGGGGAACAACTTTAAAAGGCAGTCGGTGGATGTCGGAATTCGGATTGCAGGCGATATCGGCGGCGCGCTGCAATTCTGTGATGGTAATGTCTCCGAGTCCTAGGTTGTCTAAAGTTTGGGGCAATCCAATTTCGGCGTAGAATTTTAGCAGTTGCTGTCTGGCGCTAGCGGCGAGTTGATTGTTTTGCAGCATTTCTTCTAGTCGCAGTTGTACTAAAATGCCGTAGGCGACTTTTTCGCCGTGCAATGTGCCGTGACTTGCTAATAGATGAGTTAGGCCGTTGTGGACGGCGTGGGCGGCGACGGTGCGACATTGGGCGCCGCCAATTCCGCCGATTACTCCTGCTAGCAATACGGCTGCATCTGTGACTTCTTGCCAGGTTTCGCTACCGGGTTCTTTGAGGGCGGCGGCTGATTTTTGGAATAAAATATCGCGCAGTATTCTAGCTTGTTGGACGGCGGAAATTATCAGGGTTTGTTCGGAGTGTCCGCTGCTGACTGATGCTTCGTACCATTTGGCGATCGCATCTCCAACTCCTGCTACTAATGTCCGCTGCGGTGCGGTTTGAATTAAGCCGTAGTCGAGTATTAATAAGTCGGGACATCGGGCTAATGTGACATCGTATTGGAATGCACCTTGTTCTGAATAAATGTTAGAAAGGGCTGTCCAAGCGGCACAGGTGGCGGCTGATGTCGGTATTGTGACGATCGGGATTTTGCACTGATGGGCGACGAGTTTTGCTGCGTCTAAGGCTTTGCCGCCGCCGACACCGATGATGAAGTCGGCTTGATGGGTTTGGGCTGCCTCGCGGAGGGTTTCGAGGCTGGTTTCGCTGCAATCCTTGCCGTATGCTGTTTCGGCCGATTTTAACTGCTGCTGTTCGAGGATTGGTTGCAGGTACGGTTGGGCGGCGGCGAGGGAGTTGCTGCCGCCGACGATTAGCGGCCGCTTTCCGAAACGGGCGATCGCATCTCCGGCTTGTGCTAAGGCCGATCGACCCCGCAATACACAGGCTGGAGCAATTGTCAAGGAATAAATTGCAGTTGGGGTGGCGGTTTTAGTGCTTTGGGTTTGAGTCATCGAACCACTGGATAAGTGACGAGAAGGTTGACGCTTTGCAGGATTGCTGGATTTTCTAGGATAACTCTAACCCATGTTGGGCGATCGGGTAAGTTTTGTAAAGTTTTTATTAAGTATTGTGCGGGGTTGGGGGATGGGAGGGCGGAGTTGAGGGGAGTTGGAGAGTTGAGGGCGATCGAATTATGATTAAAATTGAGGCTTAACGTACAACTCCCAGACTTGTTTCACTGCTGCTGCATCTGGTTGAGAAATTTGCCGGGTTTTCGCTAGCAACAAAAACTTTTCCCGACAATCTAATCTAGACAAACGTACTGTAGTCATCATAAAGTCCTTCGTCTTCGGGTACGTAGCCTTTCAAAAAAGCGTCGTGGCTGCGAGTGTAACATTTCTCAATTAAATACTCCTCGCCATCGAGTACCGAAAACTCCGTTAATTCAGGATATGTCAAAAAATCTTCGGCTGTAGCAGGTATAAATGGTGCTAGTATTTTATGGCGTTCTGCTATTGGCAGGCTAGCAATTTCTCTAAGTGATAGCTTGAGACTATGTTCGGTTGTTGACGAAATATTAGACTCAGAACTTTCGCTAGGTAAGTGCTTTTTCTGTTCCGCTTTTTGCACGAGGAATTGTGCAAAGTCGAGCACTTCTTGTTGTTTCTCCGTTGGCAACTGTCGCAGATTCTCTAACACTGCTTGCTCAAAATTAATTGTTTCTGACATTTCAATTACCTTCCCTAAGCGTTTATCGGTTTATTTCTCACGCAGTCAAGTTTTGTAGTTCCATGTTGGCCAATCGCGCCATAATTTTCATCTTTCCCTTTTAGTTCACCCATCACACCGCCAAATCTTGATACTTTGATCTGAACTGCCACTAACCAGAGTGTGCCCATCCGGGCTAAAACTAACCGAATTAACCTGGGCTGAATGCCCTGTGAGAGTGCGAATTTGCTGTCCGGTTTTCAGATTCCAAAGCTTGATAGTGTTGTCTCCACTACCACTCGCAATAATTTGTCCATCCGGGCTGATGACCACGGAAAAAACAGACTCTGAATGCCCTGTGAGAGTGCGAATTTGCTGTCCGGTTTTCAGATTCCAAAGCTTGATAGTGTTGTCTCCACCACCACTCGCAATAATTTGTCCATCCGGGCTGATGACAACGGAAAAAACCGACTGTGAATGCCCTATGAGAGTGCGAATTTCCTGTCTGGTTTTCAAATTCCAAACCTTGATAGTATTGTCATAACTACCACTAACCAGAGTATTTCCATCCGGGCTAATAGCGACAGACCAAACCGAGTATGAATGCCCTATGAGAGTGCGAATTTCCTGCCCTTTTTTCAGATTCCACAGTTTGATAATATTGTCTTGACTGCCACTAGCAAGAGTTTCTCCGTCTGGACTAAAAGCAAGAGACCGAATTAAAAATGAGTGACCTTTTAGAGTGCTAATTTTTTGTCCATTTTCCAGATTCCACAGCTTAATTTGTTGGTCAGAACTTCCACTAGCTAAAATTGTTCCATTAGGGTTAATGGCAACGCAATAAACCGCACCTGAATGCCCTGAAAAAGTACGAATCAGTTCTCCTGCCTGGAGATTCCAAAGTTGGCTACAATTTCCACTGCTGTCACTAACAAAAGTGTTGCCATCTGGACTAATAACTACGGACGTAACAGGTGAAAAACCTACGCCATTAATAGTTTTTACACATTTGAAGGAGTGAGCTTTTCTAATGATTTGTTCTTCTCTTGGTTGTTGGCGTTGGGCTTCAGCTTTGACAGCTTTTTCTATTTGTTGTTGGGGTTTTGCTTTAGCTTTGGCAGTCTCTTGAGATTGACGTTCAGCCTCTACTTGCTCAATCAGCTTTTTCAACTCCTGTTCATATTGTTCTCGATGCCGCCGCTGAATATCCTGAAGAATATCAAAATAAGGTTTCACCCATTCTTCTGCCAACCCATCTTCAGCCAATTCATCCTTTAAATTAAACAACTGAGGTTCATAGCCAGGGTCAATATTGAGATAATACAAATCGGCTAAAAATCCCGCCAGCAATTTGTGAATCGCCACAATCAACTGCCGAATCATGCGGAGGGCTTTTTTCTCACTTATCCCAGATGCTAAAAGTGCATCTTTTGCCTCTTCCCAGTCAAAAGCTTTGGTAGAAAACAGGGAGACTTCCTGATTATTCAGGAATCCCCAAAAGCCGACGCGAAAAGTTACCGCATAATCGCTGATATCGCTATATAAAATTGTAGTAGGAACCGGAGATAAAATTCGCTGCAAGCGTTCCACATCAATATCACCAATCGACTCAGTGAAATAGTCGCTATAAAACTTAACCGGGCGTAAGACATCCTGTTGAGGATAATGCTGTCTGAGAAAATCTCCCACACTTCTCATCTCAATTGGCAAATCTTCACAAAAGGTTTCCGGGCATCGCTTGCTAATTTTTGGCGGTGATAGTAAGATTAAGAGGCGGTGTTGCTGCTGAAGTAAAATCTGCTTAGTTTCCTCTCGATTCAACTTAGAAAACCAAGTATCTTTATCCCAAATTGTTTGAATTTCAGCCAGCTTGATCTGAATATCCTTTGCTTGCAATTCCCGCATCAAATCCCGCTGCAAGGCTGCCAGCTTCAGTCTGTCTTGCTGTTCCTGTTCCTGCAACTCAAGGCGGCGTGCTGTTTGTGCTACTGTCAGCTTTAACAATTCGTTATCTCTGGCATCTTTCGCTTTCGCGTATTCGAGCATTTCCTGGGAATAACGCTGTTTTACTGGCTCTATCTCAGTCGAATCAGAGGATATCTGATTGGGAGCGGGAATCAGAAATTCTACCCATTGTTGAGCTTTATTGCCGAGGGTTTCTCCTAGTTTGTGACCGATATTTCG
This sequence comes from Microcoleus sp. B7-D4, assembly GCF_036705125.1. Lineage (NCBI taxonomy): Bacteria > Bacillati > Cyanobacteriota > Cyanophyceae > Oscillatoriales > Microcoleaceae > Microcoleus > Microcoleus sp. B7-D4. The sequence continues at coordinate 254 of NZ_JAUBTT010000095.1, read as the reverse complement.
GGCGATGGGTGACAGCACTTCCGAGATTAAGGGAGCGAGAGCGAGGATGGCTTTTGCGAACATAAATGTGGGTGAGGATGCGGTTATTAATAGTGTAGCAGGATGTTAGGAGGTATAATTCGGATGGTTGCCCGATATTCTGCACTTGTTGCTTTTTAGATTTAATTTCATCATTGATAAGCTGTCAAACATCTAAACTGCATTAACTAAGTTACCTTTATTTTTTATTTTTCGGTTCCATTTCATAATTAGTC
>NZ_JAUBTT010000221.1:0-3184 GCF_036705125.1 Microcoleus sp. B7-D4 | reverse complement strand
GATGAAACGACTATCCTAACCGTTGACCAGTATGACTGCATTGTGGTGGATGAGTGCCATCGGGGGTATTTGCTTGACCAAGAGTTGAGCGAAACAGAATTGACGTTTCGGGACTTTAACGAGTACATATCGAAGTATCGACGGGTGTTGGATTACTTCGATGCGGTGAAGATTGGTCTGACGGCAACTCCAGCACTACACACGACGCACATCTTTGGAGAACCTGTTTACACTTACAGCTATCGGGAAGCGGTGATTGATGGCTGGTTGATTGACCACGAACCGCCCTATCGGATTAAGACGGCGCTTTCTGAAGATGGTATTGTCTGGAATCCAGGCGACCAGATGGAGTTTTTTGACCCCAAAACAGGGCAGCTAGATTTAGTTCATGCACCGGATACTGTCCGCATTGATGTTGAGCAGTTTAATAAACGGGTGGTAACGCAAGAGTTTAACCGAGTGGTTTGTGAGTATTTAGCGGAAAATATTGACCCTGCATTACCTGGAAAAACTCTGATTTTCTGCGTCAATACCAATCATGCCGATATTGTGGTTGATCAATTGAAAATTGCTTTGGAAAACGAGTATGGTAGCGTCGAAGATGACTCGGTGCTGAAAATTACCGGGAATGCCGATAAGCCGTTGCAGTTGATTGGCCGCTTTAAAAATGAGGTCAATCCCAAAATTGCGGTGACAGTAGATTTGTTGACGACGGGGATTGATGTCCCAGAAATATGTAACGTGGTGTTTATGCGGCGGGTAAATTCCCGGATACTTTACGAACAGATGTTAGGGCGGGCGACTCGACTGTGTGACGAGATTGGCAAAGAGGTGTTTCGGGTGTTTGATGCGGTAGATATCTATACCGCCATCTCAAATGTGTCCGAAATGAAGCCTGTGGTCAATAAGCCCGATTTTTCATTTAGCCAGTTGGTCGATGAGTTGGGAACGGTACAAGACTCGGCGGCGATTAAGAGTATTATTGATGAACTGTTGGCGAAGTTGCAGCGCAAAAAGCGATCGCTCTCGGATGACAGCAAGGAGGCAATTGAAACGCTGGCGGGAATGCCTGTTGAGGGCATGGTAAGCCATTTACGCGAATCTAGCCCCAGTGAGGCGGCGCAGTGGTTACGGGATAGAAAAGAAATTGCCCAAATGTTAGACCGACGGGATGGCGGGATGCAAGCAGTTCTCATTTCCCGCCATCAGGATGTGTTGAGGAGTGTGGAACGAGGCTATGGGGATGCCGAACGACCGCAAGACTATTTGGATGGCTTTAGAGCCTTTTTGCGGGAGAATTTGAATAATATTCCGGCGCTGTTGGTGGTGACTCAGCGTCCGCGTGACTTGACCAGGGCGCAACTCAAGGAACTGCGTCTGTTGTTGGATGGGCTGGGGTTCTCAGAAACTAACCTGCAAGTGGCGTGGCGGGAGATGACAAATGAGGATATTGCTGCTTCGATTATCGGGTTTATCCGGCAGGCGGCGTTGGGAGATGCGTTGGTGCCTTATGGAGAACGAGTAGATAAGGCGATGAAGAAAATCTTAGCGCGTCGTAGTTGGACTGCACCGCAGCGCAAGTGGTTGGAGCGGATTGGTCAGCAGTTGAAAACAGAGGTGATTGTAGACCGGGATGCTTTTGACCGGGGAGAATTTAAGGCGCAAGGTGGGGGATTTGAACGGTTGAATCGAGCTTTTGACGGGCAATTGGAGGAAATTTTGAATCAGATTAGCGAAGAACTTTGGCAGTCAGCTAGTTAGGCGAGAATCTACAAAAATTCAGTCAAGAATCTTTGAAAATAAAGAAATAGAACAAAAATAATATGAATAACAATGATAATGTAGAGCTGAAAAAAATAATTGAACAATTGAAAAATCTTACTAATCGCCCGTCACCAAGAAAAGCATGGAAGCAGGGAGAACTTTTAACCGAACTTTTAACTAGCAAAAATTACTTGTTTTGGCTAGAAAATTACCTTTGCGATAAATTTAATAAACAATTCTTCAGGCAAGATTATTACGAAAACTTAGATGATTTTCATACTTTTATCGCACAAGAACTAGATTTAGATTTTTCAAAAAAACAAGTTGAAAAATATATAGATATCTATAAAACAATTGACTGGAAATATATAGAGAACAATAATAGTATGCTTCTCGAACATCTCTATACTTTAGTCGGGGTAGAACCAGTAATGAGAATCAAAGTGCTAGATGCAATGAGTTCTATAGAAATCGAATTTAAAAAGCAGGTTCAAACAAAAAAAACTTTAAAAAATCTTTATCGTTCTGAAGATATTAGTAGGGTTGTAGACTCCATATTAAACTCATCGCAAGATTTTTCTTCTGAAACCATAAAAAATATAATTCTAGATGATTATATTAGCAGTAGGCTAAAAAACAGCCGAAGTCTTATACAAAAGCCTCCTAGAGGAGAAATAGATATTAATAGCGTATATTTTTCCGAACTAAATAATTTGCACCCGAAAGAACCTATAGATGAACAAGGACTCGTAGCTTTCTTTTGTACAATATTTCATTTGATCAAGAAAATGGAATTTGATTTTAAGTTCCCTTGGTCCAATAAAGAGAATACATACAGCTTCTCAAGAATAATTTATGTAAGGAATCCATTTCCTGATGCACGAATTGAGTTTTTGGAGCAGGGAAAATCAGAACTTACAAGGACTTTGGATATAGAGTTTGAGTATGAGAGTCAAAACTATATAGAACATAAACACCACCAAGAATCAGCTCACTGTCACATGATTATATGCTGGTTAAACAACTGGAATAGTTCTATGTATTATGCCCCTATCCTCTCTCTCAAAGAGTTGCTAGAAACTGGAGAGATAAAGCTCCATTATTTTGACTAAAACTCTTAATTAAAATAGTTGTATTTTGACAAAAAGAACCAAGTGAACACAACAACTGATATTGTCCAAAAACTCTGGAGCTTGTGCCACGTCCTGCGGGATGACGGCATTACTTACCTGCAATACGTCACTGAACTGACTTACCTGCTATTTCTCAAGATGGCGCAGGAGACGGGGGTGGAAGACCAATTGCCCCAAGCGTTACGCTGGGCAGATTTGACGGCGAAAGAAGGGATAGAACAATTGACATTCTACCGCTCTCTGCTGCTGGAATTGGGATCAAAAGCTTCATCGCTACGGGTGCAGGC
>NZ_JAUBTT010000094.1:0-33243 GCF_036705125.1 Microcoleus sp. B7-D4 | reverse complement strand
TTTTAGTAGGCATTGACTTTTTATAAATATCATCATATTATACTATGCAATATGCGTTTTAGATGCTGAACAGCTTACTCCTGGACGCAGAAACCAGGTTTTTTACGGAAATAACTTTACATTTTTTACCGACAGGTGAAAGCCGATCGCTCGCCCCTTTCCCATATCCTAGAAAAACACAGGCACGGCCAAGGCTCAAATCAGCTCGGACTCGATCGCCTTCTCTGTGCGATCGCGCAGGAAACCATCCCTAGTTGATGATGGTTGTAACAGAATTTGTGGGATTATGATTTCTGTGCAATCAGCCTTCTTGCCTTCATGACAACGAATGATTCTGACATACAAATCCAAGCGCGAAGAATTCTAGACGCGATTGCTTTCATTCCTTTTGAGCAATGTCAACCCTTGACCCGTGGGTTTGAGAGCATTCCTGCGCGTCCTGGCATTTATGCAATCAGGCACAGAACTGATGGATTGCTCTACATCGGTAAAACCAAGAGCTTACGAGGTCGCTTCAGTGGTGGGCACAAAGCTTTTTTGTGGGCATGGCTCGATAAATATAGCGATGAAGACATACGGATTGCAGTACAGACAATTTCTCACTGGCAGAACCCTGCGTTACTATTGGAGCTAGAAGCCATCATTCTAAGAGCTACTGAACCCCCTTACAACGTCCAAATTCCAACTGAGATGTAAATGCCATGCAAGCCAAACTTCAAGAGCAACTTTCCCTCGCTGATGCCGAAGTTATTTTAGGACGTTTTCCTGAACGAATTCGTGCTGCCCTAATTGCTCGTGCTGCTGAAATTGAATACCCAATCGAAGCAGTCATTGAGATGGCGATCGCTAGTTTCCTTGACACAGAGGCATTAGGTTTTGCAGATTGCAAACCAGGACGCGGACAATAACAGCGTCAAGTGGCGATCGCCGCGGCCTAACAACCCGGTTGGAGCGGACTACCGAAAGATATTGGTGGTGATGCAAAAGTTATTTCTAGCCACTCAACCGGAACGTTGCTTTTGGCTGAAACAATGCTTCTAAATTATCTGCCAGTGTTTAAAATTAAGCTATTCACCTCTAATTGCTGGAGTTCAATCTATGAGAAAGCCACAAACTGTTAAAGCTTTGGAAGAGCTAGGACGGGTTCAACTCTCTAAGAGTTTTTTCATGCGTGAGTTTCTTTATTCAGAAATCTCTCAAATTGAAGGTATCCCTAACCTTCCTAGCGATCCTGACTTGGCGATCGCAGCAGGAAAGAATTTGTGTGAGAGGGTGCTTGAACCAATTCAAGATGCGCTTGGTCGGATTAGTATCCGCTCAGCCTATCGTTCTTGTGCGGTGAACGCCAAAGGAGCAGAGAATAAAAATCAGTACAACTGTGCCAGTAATGAGGCCAACTATGCAGAACATATCTGGGATGTAAAAGATTCAGAGGGGTATATGGGAGCAACAGTATGTATTATTGTTACATCATTCATCCCTTACTATGAGCGCACTCAAGATTGGACAGCATTGGCATGGTGGATACATGACCACATAGATGCTTATGCAGAAATGACCTTTTTCCCAAACTATGCAGCATTCAACATTAGGTGGAGCGAGAATCCTAATGTTTCAAAAACCATTTCTAGCTACGTAAGAAACCCGCACACTGGTAAGAATAGCGGGTATTTGACAAAGAAGGGGATGGATAATTTCTTAGGTTTGCATGGGCAGTTTTACCAAGAATTTATCGATCGCTGACTAACCATCGCCTTGAACCTCAATAGTATAACTGTAGCCCTGTTCAGTGAGCCATTAAAATCGTCGGTTTTTCCGGGAGGGCTGCGGTGGGAACAATGCTGGATATAGCCTTTACTGAAGCCGGAAAAATCGCAGAGGCACTTAAAGCCGATTATCAAAATATTTAGCGGGTGTTTGAAAGTTTTTGCTGGTTTGTTCGTGGGAGTTTAAGACTATGAGTGAAATGGATCTACTTGTATGATTATAGCTGACTCGCCTTGTCTGGGTGCGATCGCCCTTGCCGATTGACTAATTTTAGCTTTTGCAAACTGTCAATCGATTTGAGATTTGAGATTTGAGATTGAAGCCTAAGATGTGGGATAATTTTGTACGATCGGGACTTACGCATTACTGTAAAGTTGTCGGCGCGCGCCCAAAAGTAAGATCGCCCGTCAGCCGTGTTACCAAAAAAATTGCCAGTCCAGGACGCACAAAAACCTTCAGAAACCGGGTTTCTTGACAAAAAACTACGCTTTCAAACAGATTCCCCGACAAGAAACCCGGTTTCTGACCAACTGTGCGTAAGTTCTGTTTGCACAATTCCTAATTATCACAAACCAGACGATATGACTCAAAAGCCAACCGCAACCTACCGAACCGAAAGCGACTCGATGGGAGACAAACAAATCCCATCTAATGTCTACTACGGCATCCAAACTCTAAGGGCTATTGAAAATTTCCCGATTAGTGGCATTAAGCCTTTATCAACATACGTTGATGCTTGTGTTTTAATTAAAAAAGCAACGGCGATCGCCAATGGCGAACTCGGCTGCATTCCCCAAGACATCAGTCAAGCAATTGTCCAAGCAGCAGATGAAATCCTAGCTGGCAAATTGCGCGATCAATTTGTAGTTGATGTCTACCAAGCCGGCGCCGGAACTTCTCACCACATGAATGTTAATGAAGTTCTTTCAAATCGCGCTTTGGAAATTATGGGCGACGAAAAAGGCAACTACAAGCGCATTAGTCCTAACGATCATGTAAACTACGGTCAATCAACAAATGATGTGATTCCGACGGCGATTCGTATCGGCGGATTGTTGGCGTTAGAAAAGACTCTGTTTCCGGCTTTGTCGGATGCCGTAGTCGCCCTAGAAAACAAAGCCGAAGAATTCAAAGATATCGTTAAATCCGGCCGCACTCATATGCAAGATGCCGTACCTGTTCGACTCGGCGATACCTTCGGCGCTTGGGCGCAAATTCTCAGAGAACATACCTTGAGAATTGACAGGGCATCCGATGATTTGACATCCCTGGGATTGGGGGGAAGTGCGGCAGGAACAGGGTTAAACACTCACCCTGAATACTGTCAAAAAGTTGCGGAAATTCTCTCAGAATTAATCGATCACCCCCTGAAACCAGCAAGGCATTTAATGGCTGCTATGCAGAGTATGGCACCGTTTGTAAATGTCTCCGGTGCACTGCGAAATCTCGCTCAGGATTGCGTTAAAATGTCCCACGACTTGCGTTTGATGGACTCAGGGCCGAAAACGGGTTTGAAAGAAATTCAATTGCCTCCTGTGCAACCTGGTTCGTCGATTATGCCGGGAAAATACAATCCTGTGATGGCAGAAATGACATCGATGGTTTGTTTTCAAGTTATGGGTTACGATAGCGCGATCGCCCTTGCCGCCCAAGCGGGACAATTAGAATTGAACGTGATGATGCCCCTGATCGCCTACAATCTCATTCACAGCATCGAAATTTTGGGCAATACCATCAGCGCCCTGAGCACCAAATGCCTCGAAAAAATAGAAGCTAAGGGCGATCGGTGTCTCGCCTACGCAGAAGGTAGTCTCGCCCTCGTTACCGCCCTCAACACTCACATCGGCTATCTCAACGCCGCCGCTGTCGCCAAAGAATCTCTAGAAACCGGCAAATCTTTGCGGCAAATTGTGCTAGAAAGGGGTTTAATGAGTGCAGAAGACTTGGCAAAAGTTCTAGATTTAGAGAAAATGAGTGCTATGCCAACATCTTCTGCTAACGTATAGGATCTCGCAGGAATCAGCTAGAAACTAGAAGGCTGAACTCGATTTAATTCTGCCTTCTGCCTTCTGAGTTCTGCCCGATCGCTGTCACAGGTGAAAGTTAAACAATTCAGAATTCATTTTTTTTACATTTAATTCTGAATTTTTTTTATAGTCTAAAGTTGGGAGCAAGATTTATGCGCGCAGGTTCTTTTGCCAAATTAACTCAAGATAAAGAGAACACAACTCAAGTGACATTTCATTATGTGGAAGGTCAGGCTGAAACTTTCACTATTCCGATACCGGCACAAGAATTCCAAGAGGAAGTGCTGCATTTATTAAATCAACCTTGGTTGACTTTCCATTTAGCCGATCAAACGGTTTTTATCTGCACAGCCAGGGTGGTAAAAGTAGAAGTAAAACCTGCTATCCCTGAACTGCAAGGTCAAGGAATATTCTCTAACTCGCTGCGAGTTAGTACGATGCAGCGGGCGGCAGTTGGTAGATTGCCAACGAATAGTTAGGGTTCATTTGTATTGAGATTATTCTTGGTAACGCAGGCGCAGATCACCCTGCTTATGGTTTTATGTGCCTGTGTTACACTGAGATTATTCCCGATCGATAACCAATTACAAATTAATTCATAATTATGTCTGCTGTTAGTTTAATTCAGGCCAATTCCTACGATCGCCAAATCTTGCAAAAATCTTTAGAAAGTTTGCTGGCACCCTTGGGCGGAATCTCGGCTTTTGTCAAATCGGGCGATCGGGTTTTACTCAAACCCAATCTCCTCACCGGTTCTCGCCCTACAAAAGAATGTGTCACCCGCCCAGAATTGGTTTACTGCGTGGCGAAAATGGTCATTGAAGCGGGAGGAAAACCATTTTTAGGTGATAGTCCAGCTTTTGGCAGTGCAATGGGTGTAGCCAAAGCCAACGGTTATTTGCCACTGTTGGAAGAACTGAATTTGCCAGTAGTTGAGTTTCAAGGAAAACGCTACGAAACTGTCAGCGAAGATTTCAATCATCTGCGAATTTGCAAAGAAGCAATGGAAGCGGATGTAGTGATTAATTTGCCCAAACTCAAATCTCACGTTCAATTAACCGTGACAATGGGCGTGAAAAATTTGTTCGGCTGCGTCCCAGGCAAAATGAAGGCTTGGTGGCACATGGAAGCTGGCAAAGATAGCGCCAGATTCGGTGAAATGCTGGTTGAAACGGCCAGGGCAATTAACCCTAATTTGACGATTTTGGATGGCATTATCGGCCACGAAGGTAACGGGCCAAGCGGCGGGGAACCTAAGTTTTTGGGAATTTTGGCTGCCTCTGATGATGTGTTTGCTTTGGACAGAACTTTAGTTGAAATTATTAATGCTGATCCCGCGGCGGTTCCCACTGTAGCTGCGGCGATGAGATTGGGGCTTTGCTCGAATTTGGAGGATCTTGATTTTCCGCTTTTGCAGCCGGAAAATCTCAAGGTTTTGGATTGGAAGTTGCCGGAAAGTATGATGCCAATAGACTTTGGTATGCCGCGGGTGATTAAGTCTACTTTCAGGCATTTTTATATCCGGTTTATCAAAGAACGGATGGGGGCTTACGCCGATCGATAGGAGACCTTGGCGACCTCTACATAAAAATCCCTGCTTGTCAATCAGCTATTGTGATGAAGATTAAAGAAAAGTTTGGCTTCCCAACTCAACTGGGAGCTAAATTTTTATGTCAAGGCACCGTAGCGGGCGCAACATTTGCGTCCACCGATATATGAAATCGCAAATTTTATACTTCGCTTTTGCAATAAAATAAATAATATTACTTAGGTATGAAGGCAATAAAGCTTTTATTTATCTCGATCGCAGCCGACATCGCTACCCAGTTTTATAACTTAATTTATACTTTAATTATTGCTGAATTCCTAAATATAGGAAAACTTACTCACAGCCCGATCGCGGAATGTGTAGTTTTTTATTACACGTGACAAAGCAAGCTAAATGCGTTACCTTAAATGCGATGTAAGCTGAAAACCACCCCGCAGCAATCCTGTTTCCGAAACCTAATAATTTTGGGGCCGTCATCCGCTGTATTTCAGATTCCGCAATGGTCACTGGCACATAATTTATTTCCGGATTTGAAATCCAACATCAGTGGTTATTAGTACATCAAGTACCTAAATAATGAAAACTAAAATGCCAAGTCAAAATTGCTTAATTCCTACCGTCGTCTGTCCGATATCGGGACAGAATATGAAACCGTGGCTATTGATACCCGGTGATTGGCGCAGACCTGCAAACAAAGAATCCTTTCAATTGTACTGGTGCGAAAAGTCACAACTTGGATGCATTCATCCTTTACCCGAACTCAACAAAATCGCCAGTTTCTACGAGATTGACGACTACTATACTCATCATATAGACTCTACAGGTTCCGAGTCTTCCTCTTCTATTTCCTTCTGGGATAAATTACGCACGCATCTAGCTTGGCGTTTCGATCGCGGAGTAGATGTCACAAGTCAATGGTGGAAGCAACAGTTCGCGACTGCTTCCTGCTCGATATTAGAAATCGGTTGCGCCAACGGCCAAATGCTGCAAGAACTGCAAGCAGATGGTCACAAAGTCTGGGGCGTAGAACCCGATCGACAAGCTTTGGTTTTGGCCGAGCAGCGAGGTCTTGATGTATTTTATGGTACTGCTGAATCTTTGCCCCCGGAAGTCACGTCTAGACAGTACGACATGATTGTGATGAACCACGTACTCGAACATACCAGAGATCCTTTACTTGCACTCCGCAATGCCATGCAGTTGCTCGTGGATGGCGGCAAATTGGTGATGGAAGTACCAAATAACTCTTGTATTGGGCTGAAGTCATCAGGGATTGCATGGATGCATCTAGATGTACCAAGGCATTTGTATTTCTTCACACCGCAGAGCTTCCGCGCTATCTGTGAAAAAGCGGGATTTGAGATAATTTCTACTGAGTTTAATGGCTACTATCGCCAATTTGCCAACAGTTGGATCGATGATGAAAGAAAAATTTTGAGTGTGTTCGATTCAATGGAATCCCCTCGGATGGTAAAGCCCAAAGAAAACAGTAAGGCCCAAGCTTGGAATCTACTGCTGAAAACAATTTTTGCGGCTGATGAAAACAAGTACGATTCGATCCGGATTGTAGCCCAAAAGCCATAGCAAGAGCGAGGTAAGGGCAATAAACTTTTGGTTTTGTATCCAGTTTGGTTACCGAAAAACTGGGTCTAAAGCCCCGTCCTTCGTTTGACGGCTTTTCCTCTTTAAGTTTATCAATCCAGCCCTCTATAAGTTGGGTCATTGTTTTTTCTTTCTGTTTGGCAATTCTCCGCAGCTTCTCTAGCCGACTCACGGCAATGCGAATACTTAATCTTTCTCTGGTCATTTAGCTACCCAATTGCCACCCTATTATGTTATCGGAGTAAGCATGAAAGCAAGATATCAGTACCGTTTCTATCCAACAAGCCAACAGCAGCAGAGCTTAGCTCAGTTGTTCGGTTGCGTTCGTGTTGTGTATAACGATGCTCTTGCAATCTGCAAACAATCTCAAAAGAAGCCTAAATCGGCTGAACTCCAAAAGATTGTTATCACTCAGGCAAAAAAGACTGAGGAAAGAGCTTGGTTAGGCGAAGTCTCTGCAATTCCATTGCAACAGTCAGTGGCCGACTTAGAAGCAGCATTCAAAAACTTTTTTGAGTCTTGCAAGAGCAAAAGAAAAGGACGCAAAGTCGGCTATCCTAAGTTCAAAAAGCGCACAAACAGCCAGTCTGCAAGGTTGACTCGCGGAGGTTTCTCAATCAAAGGAGATGGAGTTTATCTAGCCAAGATCGGTATTGTTAAACCAATCTGGTCGAGGGAGCTACCCTCCGAGCCCAGTTCGGTCACGGTAATCAAAGACTGTGCGAACCGCTATTTACTCAGCTTTGTCGTAGAAATTCAACCCAATCGAGTTGATGCCAAGAACCAAAGTATCGGCATCGATTTGGGAATTAAAACTTTTGCGGTAATGAGTGATGGAACATCAGCCCAAAGTCCCAGTTACAAAAAGTTAGACCGAAAAATCCGCAAGCTGCAACGCAAGTTAGCCCGCCAGCCCAAAGACTCAAAGCGCCGGAACAAAACCCGCATTCAGATTGCCAAGCTCCACAATCAGATTGCTGATACTCGCAAGGATTTTTTGCACAAACTATCTACCAAGGTTGTCAGTGAAAACCAAACCATTGTCTTGGAAGATTTAAACGTGTCTGGCATGGTCAAAAACCGCAAAATTGCTAGGGCAATTAGTCTACAGGGATGGAGAGAATTTCGGGTATTGTGCGAGGCTAAATCTGAAAAGTTTGGGCGTGAGTTCGTAATTATTAGTCGATGGGAACCTACAAGCCAAACTTGCTCTGATTGCGGATATAAATGGGGAAAAATTGATTGGTCTGTGCGTTCTATACTTTGCTTAAATTGCGGTACAGAACACTACCGAGATGAAAACGCTTCGGTAAATATAGAAAAAGTCGGCCTGGGGCATCGGCACGACTCTAAATGTACGTCGAGACAGAGTAAGACTACCGGGCGTAGCGTCCGTCAATGAAGCGTAAAGAATCCCCACGCCTTCAGGCTGGGGAGTATGTCAAACAGTCACAATACTTTTGCGCTCCCTGCAATAATCCCCAATGCCAGGAGTTCGCTCAAACAAAATGCGGCTATTGACCCAGAAATCCACCTGACTCGATCGAGACTGACGCACAAACTTTGTATGTAGGGTGTGCAGTCGGCAGCTTACCACATAGATAAGGTAAAAATTGTTTTCGGGCGTAATATCCTTTCCGGTGGCATCGGAATTATATATTCGGATCATGTCAGTGGGAGCTTAAGAGCTCGCTACCCAAATCGCGAGCTCTTAAGCTCCCACTATAATTCCGATGCCACCGGATTTGATATCAGTTTTCTTGAATATGCGATCGTAGTTGCACCTCAAAACGATTAGTTACGATGTGTTTGCTTTTTAAATTTTTTCTTGTGAGCACCCATAATTCACCAAAAACTTTTAAATTTCAACCATATAATACTTCTTCTACAGGCGGCGTGGCGTCTGTGGGGTCGAACTGTTTGATTTTCAAAGCTTGTAGCAAAAACAGCCAGATATAAAGCGGATTCAAAAAAACATACCGCTGCCAAAGGCGCCGAGGTTCCTTCATCATCCGAAACAGCCATTCCAAACCTATTTTAGATAAAAAGTCAGGAGATTTAGCCAAATTACCCGCATGAAAATCGTAAGCAGCACCTACAGCAATCAATGGCATTGATAAGTCGTCCCGGTATTCGTAAGCCCAGACTTCTTGCCGGGGACACCCCAAACCGACAAAAGTAATTGCTGCACCGCTGTTGCGAATTTGCTGTGCAATTTCTTGTTTCTCTTGGGGCGACACGTGCCTAAATTTAGAAGGCTGAGTTCCAGCAATAATTAACTTGGGAAAACGCTGGCAGAGATTGCGAGATAAAGCTTCCAGTACAGAAGCTTGAGATCCGTACAAATAGATAGGTAATCCTTCTTCTGCCGCACGTTCGCAAATTTGTAACATCGCATTCGGCCCGCAAACTCGATCGGGCAATTCCGTATGGTAGAGCCAGTTTAACGCCCACCTGACAGGCTGTCCGTCTGGCAATACTAAGTCCATGTGATTAATCCGATAACGATGAGTGCTGTCGAGAACCCCAGTCATTACCCCGTGAACCGCGAGAGCAGAAACTGACATTGGTTTTCCGGCGCTGGCTGCCGCAATAATTTTGCTAACAGCCGCTTCATAATTAACGGCATTTACTAATATGCCCAGTACATTCTTTTTCCCTTTATCAATCATGGAGCACCTCTTTAAGTCAACGCTCGCGGTTACACTCATAAATCTCCCCTAAGATTTGTTTAACCTTGTATTCTTCAATCGTTTACCGAAATTCCCAGCACCTTCTTTTTGCCCGGCTCACTCATTGGCATCCTCTTTCAGCCAACGCTCGCGGTTACATTCATAAATCTCCTGTAAGATTTGTTTAACGTTATATTTCATTTTCCAGTTGGGATAGTGACTGGAAAATTTTGAATTGTCGCTAATCCACCAAATGTGATCGCCAATGCGATTCCCTTCAGCATAAGTCCAATTAAACTTGCGTTCTGCAATGGCCTCGCACATCTGGATAGCTTCTAACATCGAACAATTGCTGTACCTGCCTCCTCCTGTATTATAAACTTGGGCGCTTTTGGGAGCTTTATAAAATTCATAAAATGCCGAAATTAAATCAGCGCTATGAATGTTATCGCGAACTTGCTTGCCTTTGTAGCCAAACACGGTGTAAGGAGTTCCCGTGACAGCACACTTCATCAAGTAGGCGAGAAAGCCGTGCAATTGAGCTCCTGAGTGATTTGGCCCCGTCAAACAGCCGCCACGAAAACAAGCGGTGTTCATATCAAAATATCGACCGTATTCTTGGACTAAAATGTCAGCAGCTACCTTAGAAGCACCAAACAAACTGTGCAGGCACTGATCGATTGACATATCTTCCCGAATGCCACTTTCGTAAGTATGGCCGGGTTCAATTTCCCACCTGTGTTCTAATTCAATTAAAGGCAAACTGTTAGGCGTATCGCCGTATACTTTATTGGTAGAAGTGAAAATGAAAACCGCTTTAGGACAGTACAAGCGAGTTACTTCTAGAAGATTGAGAGTGCCGTTGGCATTGACGGTAAAGTCTATTTTCGGAGCACGGGAAGCCCAATCATGGCTGGGCTGAGCTGCTGTGTGAATTACTAATTCGATCGACTCGCCGTACCGCTGAAAGATATTGGTAATCGCTTCATAGTCGCGAATGTCCACATCTAAGTGATAATACTTGGTACCCAAAGACTTTTCGAGCAGTTGCCGGTTCCAGTTTGTAGAACCATCAGCACCAAAAAAGAACTGGCGCATATTATTGTCGATCCCAACTATATCTAAGCCTTGTTTGGCAAAGAACTGACACGCCTCAGAGCCAATTAAACCCGCCGAGCCAGTAATGATTGCAACGCCCACGTTTCACCGCCTGAAAAAATATAGTTTTCTTTGTTTTGCCCGATCGAACCCATCAGAAGTTATCCTGATTTTCTATAGACTATATCTTCGCACAATTGAGCAAAGAATTCGCCTTTAACATCCCAATCATATACTTCCCGGACGTGATTGCGACCTGCTTCACCCAAGCGCGATCGCAACTCTGCATCGCCGGCTAAATTAGCGATCGCCTCAGCTAGACCCTGCACTGCCTGTTCTGGATTGTAACCAGGTACTTTTATCCCCGTTTGCGCCGTCACTTGAGTAGCAGGCCCTCCCAGATCCAAGCAGATGATGGGGCGCCCCGCCGCCATCCCCTCCAAGCAAGTCCAGCCACCTGAATCGTGCAAGCTAGGGTGAATAAGTACATGAGACTCCCCTAGCTTACTCAAAGTTTCCTCGCGTGGCAGCCTCCCCCACAACTTAACTTGAGAGGCAATGCCCAAGTCCTGCGCTAGAGACTGAAGGCGAGCGCGTTCCGGGCCATCCCCCAGCAGCCAATATTCGGCATTCGGCAAGTTAGCTTGGGCAAATGCCCGCAACGCAAGGTGATAGCCCTTCCAGTGCAGCAGCCGCCCCATACTGATGAACCTGATCGGGGAAAGCCCTGGCATCTGGCACTCTCCCAGCCTCGCCATCTCTTCCTTCGACAGACACGCCTCGGAAAGCACCTGCACCTTTTTAGCACCCATCGCCCGCACCCGCTTCGCCGTGTCCTCCGTTGTCGCAAAAGCTAAGACACTTCGCCTAGCCGTCATCCTGGCAAAGGGATCGCTTTCGCCGAGCCGCTGTCCCCAATCTCGCGCCGTTTCGTAAAGTTTTGCCTTAAAGCTAAAATCAGCCCAAAAAGGTTTCGGGGCTGCTTCGCCACCGCCCACAGGCCCCCAAATAAAAGGAATAGGCAGCAGCGAGATGAAGCTGGGCGACCAAAATTTAACGTAGGTGACGTGGCGGGCGATATCGAAATTAATTTGGCGGTGGAGCTGGCGCGCCTCTAAATAAGCCAAAATTTGCCACAGGTAATAGTGCAATTGCAGCCCTCCCTGTCTACCTTTAAAGTTTTCGCTCCAGCCGAAAGGCTCAATGTAGACAAAGTGCAGGTTAGGGTTCGGGTACGTGGCCAGGAAGGCTTCAATAGCGGTACGGTAAAAGGTGCGAGTTAGTACCCAAACTTCTTGATGCTTGGCGGCTTCTACCACCGCATTCCAGCCCACTCCTTCCTCAGATCCTTGTCCGGGTTCGCAGGCAAAGGCAGATAAAAGAATTTTCATCAACTTTTCTCCAATACTAGCGAAGTCACATCTGCTATTAATTTCGCAGCATTTTCGGGTGTATGTTCAGCGATCAGTTGCTGGGATTTTTTGCCCATGATCGCTAACTTTTCTGGGCAATCAATCAAGTCCCGCATCGCGTTTGCAATACCTTCCGACTGATAGGGATCAAAAATATAACCATTTTCACCTTCAACGATCATTTCGCAAGCCCCAGCCCATTTTGAACACAAAACCGGCTTACCAAATGCCATCGCTTCTAGCACCACCATTCCCCAAGTATCTTCTAACGTAGGAAAAACAAACACATCAGCTTCTAGAAAATAAGAGCCCAAGTATCCGTATTCTATCCACCCTGTCCAAACAATTTGTTTTTCTAAACCCCATTCTTTTGTAAGTGCTTCTAGTTCCGATCGCTGTTCCCCGTCTCCAACGATAATGACTGTGTAATTCGAGTATCCCTTGCTTTGCAAAATTCTGCAAGCTTCTAACAGATTCTTAATCCCTTTGCGGGAAATTACTTGACCCACGCACAGAAAAATTGGGTGGGGGAATGACAAGGAGATAGACTTATTATTTTCTAACTTTTGTACCAAAGCTTTAGCATCAGGAACCATGTAAGGTTGAGCAAAGATATTACTTTCGGCAGCCCCAATCACTTCTACCAAATATTCTTTACCTCGGCGACTATTAGAAACAAAGGTATCAGCAAATTTACCCATCCAGCGTCGAATCGTCGATCGCACCTTAGAATCTCGAAAGTCTACATTCGGGGAACTACTTTCATAAACTAAAACCAATTGCCATTTCCCTATAGGCTTAAAGATTATAGCTACCAATGTCCAGATCGAAAATCCACTAGCAAAAATGACCTGGGGCTTGAATTGCAAAAGAGGAAAAATAATCCCCGGAGTAGCCTTAATATAACCACGACTGTACCCAGTTTCTATCTTTTGGGTGGTGATGAATTCAGTATCTCCCACAACTTCGACTACTTCTGTACCAGGAGCTTCCGGATCGTAGCGAGGCCAGAGGCGACCTGTATAAAAAATCGTGTTCGGAATCAGTTTTTTGAGCTCATGCAAAACCGGCGGCCAATAGGCCCCAAATTCTGCCGAAGGAACGAGCCAAGCAATGCGGAGTTCATTTCTATCAACCATCCTATTCACCTTGAGTTTTGTTTTTAGTCAATCCCAGCTTACTCAACACTGAAAGCCAAACTAACCTTCGATAAGGTAGCAGCCAATAAATTGGCCACAACAAGCCACCATGCCGCTGAGTAAATACTTTCCACTCTTGAGCCGGTTGCAGGGTAGTATCTTTGAAGGATAAACCTTTCGGTTTGCTCATTTTCTCCAATCCTTCGCTTAAATTCTCAGCAGCCGTTTTGGTCACCTGGGGGTTGAGGGAACAAGTTCCTAAATGACCGGGAGCAATCCACACTGTACATCCTTTCTGTCTCGCTCGTAAACCATAATCCCAATCCCCAATATAATGGACAAAAGCCGGATCGAGGTTGCCGACAATTTGCACAACACTGCGGGGAACTAATACGCAGTTGCCGTGCATAGTATCGCAAATTTGAGGCTCTTTTGTTGGTTCTAAGACACCATATCGGAAGGGGTGCAAAGGGTTATTTCGCACCATACCGCCGTATGTTGTTTGACCAGTTTCTGGGTCGCAGGTAGAACCGCCAACGATGGCTTTTGTTTCTCCTTTTTCTAATAATTTGTGACAGGTTTCTAGCAAGACACTTACTGTTTGTGGGTAAATAATAGTGTCATCATTTAACCAGAGGTAGTAGTCTGGATCATCTTTCATTGCTTCGCTGAAAGCCCCACGCATTCCCCCGTTCCAAAATAAGTTCCCATCGCCGGAAAAAATCTTGACTTGAGGATAGATTTGACGAACTGCCTCGCTGGTGCCGTCCGTGCTGGCGTCATCGACTAAATAGGCTAAAATATCAACATCGGCTGGAAGTACCTGTTTAAAAAGGGCCTCTAGGCAAGCCAATGTTTTTTGTTTGCGATTGAAGCAAGTTAAAAGGGCGGCGATTTTAGTACGGTTCATTGTTCCCAATTGTGCAGCTTTTAGCGATAGCCAGGTAAAATTTACTACGTAAAATCAGATTTTTACTTTGGAGTTGACACAACATCGTTAAAAATAGACAAATAGCGATTTGCTTGTATGTCTAAGGTAAATTCTTTTTCCACTTTCTGGCGGGCGCGAATACAAAGTTTTTGATGCCGATTGGGATCTTCTAAAACCCAAGCAATTCCTCGCGCTAAGTCTTCTGTTTCATAGGGTTGAGCTAAATAGCCATTGGAGCAGTGTTCGATCAGATCGGGCAGTCCCCCAATATTAAATGCAGCGCTGGGGATGCCGCAAGCAAGGGCTTCCATGACTGTATTTGGCAAGTTATCTATCACGGAAGGGGCGACAAAAATATCTGCTGCTGCATAAACAGTGGCTAGGGAAATATCATCTGCGAGTCTCCCGACATAGTTAGTTTTAAAACCAAGTTCAATGGGATTTTCGGGTTCAGAAGATCCAAAAACCACCAACTCTATCCGATCTTTCCAGCCTGATTTACTGAGGCTTTGTAAAGCGGGTACGAGCAAGTTAAATCCTTTCCAGCGATCGCCCGTTCCACCTGCACTTCCAAACAGTACAATTTGTTTATCTTGAGGTAAATTCAGAATTTCTCGCGCCCATTGACGATTTATGGGTTTATACTTTTGAGTATTGATGCCATTAGGAATTACTTCAACTCTAAAATCTTTGAATAAAGAACTAGAATTAGCGCATTTAGCTAACCAAATACTAGGGCTAACCAGAGTTAGGTTAAGATTTTTCCAAGCTTTAGCTTTCCGCTGCCACACCCACCGTGACAGATCCGACTCTTTCTTACTGTGAAGTTGCGGACAACTACCACAAGATTGAGTGTAGCGATCGCAATCTTCACTGTAGTGACATCCACCTGTAAAAGGCCACATATCGTGCAGCGTCCAGACTAAGGGTTGATTAAACCTCGGAATACTCTCTACTTGTAAATAACCCCCACACACCCAGTGTAAATTAATAATATCAGGCTTGATTTGGGAAATTTGGACATCTAGAGAATCTGGAAACCATTCTGTAGAAAAAATAACAGACCTTCTCTCAGGGTAAAGTCGCAATGGCGAGTTATATAAAGTTGAAATAATCTTGTCCAACTTATTTGTAATACTATTCTGTGACGAAATTACACTTGAATCGCCACTACCCTTATTTTTTACGAGCATTTGCGAAGAAACACCAATCCCCTGCAAACCTTTTTGCAGTCGATAAGCGGCGCGGGCTGCCCCCCCTTCCGTATCAGAACTATTAACAATTACAACTTTCATTTTCCCTGCCTATCCTCTAGATTTCTAGCTGATTTTATCGGAATTGTTTCAAAAGTTTATCTACTTTTTTTTGCACCTTTCTTAACAACGGCGGATCGTAATCAAATAAAGTTTTTTGGGTAAAATTATCTGCTTGCGTATCCCTAATTGCAAAAGGCGGGTGTTTCATCGGAAATGTTATAGCTTCTACAGGCATATTACTGTAAGGACTGTTGACATCCTCCGTATTAGTTCCCCCTACACCATGTCCGATATTAGAAACTAAATTAACATTCGCAAGAATATTAATACCATTTTGAATAAAGCTAGCAAATGTCCACTGACAAGCCCAACTCTGTAATTTTTTTTCATAACAAAGCTGAAAAATATTTGTCCAAACTTTTACAGCATTGGAGTCTCCCAGTACATCCATCAAAAAATTACCATCACGAATTTCTGGCCACAGCTTCATATCTAAATCATAGTGCTGCCAAGCTCGCCTCCAACTCGCCCAAGTCCAGCAGTGATTGTAGCGAGAAAAGTAGTAACTATAATCAGTTCTTTTCCTGCCAAACTGAACATTTTGACCAGAGATTGACAGAATCCGGTGGTCGTCTCGGTAACGATCGAGCAATTCTTCAGCGAAGCGGAAAAATGTAGGATGAGGGAGACAGTCATCCTCCAGAATAATTGCCTCTTCAACCGTATCAAACACCCAATTCATACCGCTAGAAACTCGCAGCCGACAACCGAGATTTACGTCGGCGTAATTTTTCAAAACTTCGCAGTCCCAATCTACTTGGTCAATAATAGCTCTAGCGGCAGCACATTCTCGATCTTCTCCAGGCCTATCTGGACGCGGGCCGTCAGCAATTACTAGCAATTTGGGGGGTTTTGCCTGACGAATTGCCTCAAACACCCTTTGTGTTTCTTGAGGGCGTTTAAAGATAATCAAGACAATTGGGGTTGTTAGTTGCCAGTCATACATTTATTTTTCTCCTCTTATATCTTTAATGATTACTTAGGTCTTCTTTATCATCAAGTTGGGAAAACTTGATATTTGAACGATATATTTGCAACCACCACATTTTTGGGCAGATCATCCCTTTATGAGATTTTTAACATGAGATAGTCTCCTTTTTATGCCGGATTTTCTGTCTTCTAAAGTCTCAACTATTATTTTAGAAATATTACGTTTAGGTATCCCTACATATCCGCCAACATATTTCATAAACTCCTCTCCCACTGGCAGAGTCCAAAACAAGGATTTGGGATTGGATACTTGTAGGAAAAGTCTCTTAATTCCCCTACTTTTTTCTGCTGGCAGATGCCAAACATCAAGCTGAAAATTTGATTTACTTGCCGTGTAAAATTGCGCTGATGTCCATATCCGTTCAAGATAAGGGTTTGCAGTTCCCGGTGCATACCCTTGCTTGTTATAAATATAGGTTAACATCTGCTCCTCTGTATTAAATTTGGATTTGCCTTGTGCAAACCTTTCTAAAGAAATATTCCAAATCAAGTCAATTTCTTCAGATAATTTTTTAATATTCTCTCCGGTTCCCCCAATTAATTCAGCTCCAAAATAAGGAGGAGCCTGCTCAATATTGTACCCTAGTTCAGAGTAAATTTTTTGCATTTCTCCTCTAGTCAAACCATTAATCGCTTGATCTTCTGGGTAAAAGCGCTCATAAGTAGCTATCCCATTTTTTTCGATTGCTTCTATCATTCTATCTACCGAATTAACCCACACGCAATCAGAATCTAGCGACATACATATATCGTTCGATTCGGAGTTGTTTTTGAGGTATTTAACAATATCGAATTTGAAATATGTACTCCTGAAAGCGTGGAAGTATTCTAGCGGATGCTTATAGGTGAAAGGTAGCTGAGCCACCTTCACACCGATGTTGGCAAAAAATTCTTCCATGTTGAAGTTGCCTAGATTGGGTAATTTTTCTGCATTGGTACACAAGATATGATTGGCACTAGGATTATTTCTCACACTCGTAGCAAAAAATACTACAACGCACTGCCAGTAAATAGATTGGAACTGGCCTGATGAAGATTTGATATTTAATCCTTGAGGATAAATACTTTCTTCACCTTCTCGATCGCAGCACATTCCAGTGACTATATACACAGAACCTCTGTTTTTCATTTAATTTCTCCATGATTTTTATATAATCCTAACTTTCAAACTTGAGTTCCGCGTGGTATTGGGAGGTTAAATTTACAATATTTAACGATACGCCCGACTGTCGGGATTCAAGAGTTATGGGGATATTGTTGAGTGACTGAATCAGACTTGTCACTTAAACCTGACCCATGCCACAATTTATTTGATGGTTATAGGTCAGTTTTTCTTCACAATCTCAATCAACAACATCAGCCGTCATCTGGGATTTAAACTTAGACCACTTCAGAACCATCACAGCCGCTATGAATGCCAGTGTATCATTGCTAATCTGATACGGCAAAAATCTATAGCGAAAAGTAGCCATTCTAGGGTCGCTTTCTTGGTATAAAATATCTTGTGCAAAGTTCCCCCACCGCTCATCTATCAAATCAATTGTCATGCCAGCATGGCTAGAAGGCAGCAGCATATTAGAGCCATGAAGACCAATTACTAAGCGGCTTTCTGAATAAACACGGCATATTTCCTTTTCAATTTTTTCATTAAAAGTATCCACCCTGTAATCTTCAATCCATTCTGGAAACTTAGTTTTTGTCCCCAGACCAGCCACTGCAAATTTTGCTTCAGGTAGTTGCAACCTAATTTTCTCAAATAACTGCTGAATTTTCAAATTTTGCAATGCCAGTGCGATTTCTCCTTGATTCAGCTTTCTAAGACCTCGCAAGAGCAAACGGTTAACTAACAGGCGATCTTCCCGCCAAATAAAAGTAATTTTTATTTCTTGGTACTCAAAGTTGTGTTTGGGTACTCGACTAAACCGCGTGATGTCAAACCGACTTGGATGAGAATAAGCTTCACTGACATAAATTTCTTCAAAACGTTTAGTTTCTTCCTCAACAAACTCAGCGAAGCTGGGATAGTAATTTTGACCATTTTGTAAAGAAATAGGCACTGTCCAGACTTCAGCAACTCCATCGGGAACCATCCACCTTAAAAACTTAGGAACTATCACCACTAATCCACACTCCGGATTGCCGTCTAAGTGCCTTTGTGCATTTAGCAACTTTAACAGGGAGTGACCATAAAGATGATCGATACAGTTTAAGATGATTGCTCGCTTGCACGGCTTAAAAAATTCTTTTGCAATCTCAAGTTTTTCGGGTCGAGGATTTTGGAGTGAGTTGAGTAACGCTTTCCCCAACCAATCCTTTGCGAAAGCATTCTCCGCAAACACTGCAGCTTTCCTTAAATCAACTTGCAGGGAGTTTGTGACTCCATGACCTACTTTCAGCTCATCGATGATTTCGCGGCCGCATCCGCCGCACTTAGAATCTATAACAATGTGAATTCCCTGCCACAAAATAGTTTTGGGATTGAGATCTGTCCCGCAATAGGGGCAATTCGAGCGCTGTTCGATTTTAGGTTTAATTTGAATCACTTTAATAATCCTCTGATTCTACAAGCGGCCTTGTATAAGTTAAGGGATCGCCAGATAAAATTTCCGAAAGGACGCAATTCCTTAATCAAAAAATTGACTAATATAATCACGTAAAAATAAGTTATCAGAGTAGCCACCGTTGCTCCAAAAGCTCCATACTTAGGAATCAGCAAAAAGTTTAACCCTACGTTAAAAATAGATCCGACTACAGTCAAGTAAAGACCGTAGCGTAACTGACCTTCTATGTTCAAATATGTGCTCCGTGCTACTCCAAAGTTACTGCCAAATTGCGCCCAAACATAGATTGCCAGTACCGCTGCTGACTTCGAATATTTTTCACCGTAAAGCAGATGCACTATCCAGGGAGAAAGTAATGATATTGGTATGGCCACTCCCAACCATAAAAATATCATAATATCCGAGTAAATTTGAAATTTATTTAGATATTCTTCATAATTTGTCTTTCTAAAATTCGCTAATTTGGGAAAAATAGAGCTGGATATGATCATCGGCAAGAAATCGCAGATTTCTGAAATTTTCACAGCGGCAGCATAATAGCCCAGTTCTGCATTTTTATTCATCGCACCCAGCATGATCTGGTCGGTTTTTGAGTATACATAAACTGCCAATCCCGACAAAATTATCGGCCAACTCTCCGATAGCAGTTCCTTGCCCCGTTCCCAACTGAATTGCCAATCCTTAATTTTATTCCCCGTAAGCTTATAAAAATATACATAAGCGATTCCTACCAATGCCACCTCTGCCAATCGCACCCAGGCGAAGGCAAGCAGGGGGGCTTTAATTGTCACTAAGCCAATTCTGAAAGCAGCAACTAAAAAACATACCGAATTTTTAGCTAAAACTGTATATTTTGACTGGATTTGGGACTGAAACCAAAAATTGATAGCCTCAAAAGCATTAAAGATAGTTCCCGCTGCGATGATACCTACCAGCCACCGAGTCAGAGTGTCGTTGGGCTTGAGTAGCGCAATCACGGTGACAGTTAACACCAGAGTGATTATACCACCAGTAAATTGCAGTCCGAAGGCTGTTCCCAGGGTCTCATTTTTGCATTCTGGGTCGCGAGCGATATTCCTCACTACCAGAGTACCCAACCCCATCGTGGCCACCGAACTAAACAGCGACACAAAGGCGATCGCGTAGCTGAGCAATCCAAATTGTGTCGGACCCAGATAGCGAGCCACCCAAAGGCCTACAAACAGACCTAGACCCATCTGCAAGATTTGGTCAGTGAACAGCCAAGCTATGTTGCTGAGTACCTGGCGCAGATTAGGGCCGAGCCTTTGACTGACCGCAGTTAACTTATCTAGCATCAGAATATTTTAAATCTTTACAAAACACAAACGCAGTTCTGGCATGGTCGCCAATCTCGCAAAATTAGACTGGTTGATCCTATAACAACATATCACAACTTGAGGGAACATCTCAATGAAAGCAGCCGACCTAGAAATTGGAGTTTTTAGGCCCTCTTGCTGCGGGGCAGGAGGCAGAAGGCAAGAGGAAGAAGGAAGGAGTTAGAAGAAGTGTTTTTACCCATATGAGATACTCCCCAACTTGACCCACAATCCGCCCAATAAAGGTTACTTCAATGGACAGTGCGAGCTAAAGAACGCCTTTGAGGGTTACTGGTGCTACTGTTAGAATTATCTATCGCAAGTCGA
This sequence comes from Microcoleus sp. B7-D4, assembly GCF_036705125.1. Classification (NCBI taxonomy): domain Bacteria; kingdom Bacillati; phylum Cyanobacteriota; class Cyanophyceae; order Oscillatoriales; family Microcoleaceae; genus Microcoleus; species Microcoleus sp. B7-D4. The sequence continues at coordinate 12,515 of NZ_JAUBTT010000094.1, read as the reverse complement.
ACCGTCAACATTACGTAACTCAGCCAAGGATTTGCTATACTTATAATATAACCTTCTGTGATGTTGCTTATAATAATAGACACTAGAAAACAAATAGGTATTCCCGCTTCTTCCATGGTGCTACCACTCAAATACCGAACTGCGTAAGCTAAATTCAGCAGCAAGGAAGTCATCATTAAAATTAATCCCGGCCAACCGAATGCTAACAAGATCCCAATCCCCCCATTGTGAGGATTTTTAGGTTGAAATCCATTAGTAGTATAAATAAAATAAGCAGGAGTAGCCGAGCCAAACTTATCTTGTTGAAAAAATCCATCGAATCCGTAGCCCAACCAGGGGCGCTGATTGACCGCAGCGATTAACTGCGGCCAGAATTCTGTCCGCCCAGTTAGAGTCAAGTCCTTGCCTAACCCACCTACAATAATATCCTCTAGGTTGTCTACTACAAAAACCGTCATAATTATACTGACCACCAGGAAACATATAATAGCAGTAAATGCCCACTGAAAACTTAATTTTTTTAGAAAATCTAGAGACGACACAGCAATTATTAATATGATAGTAATCACTAGAGCCGACCCCGATTTATTAGCCCTTACTAGGTAAAATGAAAAGAACATCATTCCCAAAGCAATCCAGCGCTCTTTCGGAGTTTTAGCGCCTTGAGAATAATGCAAATACCAAAATGCCGTACAGAGAGCTAAGACTCCACCCAAAGAATTTTTAGATTGGGTTAAGCCGACAAAATCTCCTGAGCCAGGGGGTTTCATTACAAAACTTGCCAAACCGATGGCCGTGTATCCTCACCGCCAAAAACCAGATAAATCCTCCCATTTATATTGCGCTGCAATATAAAAACCAAAAGCAGTAAATCCTGAAAAAGCTAGGCCTGCTCTTAGCGTTTGTTCAGGAAATAGAGACCAGAATGTAGACAGTAAGGGAAGTAATGTATAAAGTAAAAAGAAAGGATTCATTGTTAATATTTTGGCAAAAATTTCTATAAAATTGCTACTAAAAATTTTAATTCTTGAAATCAAAGTCAATACTACCCAGGGGTAAAAAAAATAAGGTAGGAGTTTTAATATGCCACCGTCGGGATCTTTCAAGTTAATAAAATGCAAGTAATTAAAAGGATGTTGTGTCAGAAAGGGAGAGATGAAAATATAAAGACCAGCAAAGCTTTTTTCTAAAGCCAAACTTATTTTTTTATAGCTGGCAAAGTGAAATAATATAGCAGTCCTAAATCAGTCGCAAAATTAATCGAGCTCAGAATCCTTGTAGTGCAAGCATCTTTCTCGCGTAGGGTTTTGCAAATCATTTAGGATTGCTATAGTATAGTTGCCATCGCGAATATAGCAAGTAGCATCCATGTCAATGAAGAACTCCCTAAAATCAGATATTTCAGCATATTTGGTAGAGACACTGGTTCAGTCATAATTGCTTTCCTTTATCCGAAATAAGAGCAAATTATCTAGATATAAAATATAGCCGTCAACCCGCAACCACGCTAACACAGAAATTAGGCATAAAGCAAAAATACAGCATCGTTTTTTCGGCGATCGCTTAAAATAATGAGCTTTTTGCCCAGCACTAAAAAGGCTACACTTATATAAATCATAGTCAATAAAATTAGGTGGTGTATGGTTAACACCCATTTTCCCAGACAGATAGCCCCGTCGGTTGTGGGTGTTGTCTTGTTTGCTTCCACTGTCATCGCTGACGCCAGAAGCACCCCGGCACAACTTCCCATCCCCCTAGGCGCAGACCAAGCCCAGACCGTTGCGCCCGTTAGGAGAGCGCCCGAAAGCTACAAACTCGGCGGTGGCGATCGTATCCAAGTAGAAATACTCGAAGTACCCGAACTCAGCCGCGGCTACGAAGTTCTTTCCGACGGTTCAGTCAACCTGCCCCTAATCGGCTTGGTCTCCGTCCGCGGCCGCACCTTAGTAGAAGCCACCAACATCATCCGCAACGCCTACCGCCGCGTCCTCAAAGACCCCATAGTCACAGTCAGCCTCGTCGCCGCCCGCCCCCTCAACGTCGGCGTCATCGGAGAAGTCACCAGGCCCGGAAACTTCACCATTACCCTAACTCCTGGCCCGGGAGCCACGCCGAGTGTCCAGTACCCCACCGTCACCCAAGCGATCAGACTCGCAGAAGGCGTCACGGGTGTCGCCGACATCCGCAACATCCGCGTCCGCCGTCCCCAACGAGACGGCCCGGATCAAGTGCTCAACGTCAACCTGTGGAAATTCTTGCAAGAAGGAGACATCTCTCAAGACATCATTTTGCAAGACAGAGACACAATCGTGATTCCCACAGTCGCCAACTTCAACCAAGCAGAAGCTCGTCAATTTGCGACAGCCAACTTTTCGCCACCCCCAGAAAAACCTCGATCGATCTCCATCGTTGGTCAAGTCACCCGCCCCGGGGCATACGTCGTGATCGGCGGTAACACCACAAACGACCTCAGCCGCGAAGGTTTTCCCACCGTCATCCGGGCCATTCAGCTAGCCGGCGGCATCACCTCCGATGCCGACATCCGGCAAATCCAAGTGCGGCGCGTCACCAGAAGAGGCGAACAAATTATCCCAGTCAATCTGTGGCAGTTCCTAGAGTCCGGCGACGGCGCCCAAGATACCATCCTCCAGGAGGGAGACACGATCATCGTGCCCAAAGCTACGATCGTCAACCCTGCAGAAGCTGGCGTACTCGCGAGCACTAACTTTGCTCCCACTGGCATTAACGTTTTTGTAGTAGGAGAACTCAGAACATCCCTCGATCCCTTGAGGCTCCCAGCTAATGCCACACTGAATCAAGCTTTAGTTTCCAGAGGATTTTTTGGCTACGAGAATACCAGAGCTAGAAGGGATAAAGTTGAGCTAGTCCGCCTCAATAACGACGGTACAGCTACTAAACGGACGATCGAAGTCAATTTAACTCAAGGAATTAACGAAGAAACCAATCCTCAACTTCGCAACAACGACATGATTATCGTATCTCGCAGGGGTCTCGTCGATTTTGTCGATCGCATGAACGCTGTAATCGGACCTGTCGGGCCAGCTACCGGAGTGTTAAATTTTATAAACGTTCTCCGATTTTTATTCAGGTAAGAAGGTGGCGGGTGAGGTGGATAATTCCTGGCAAAGGCTAGAATAAACTAAACAATAAGATTACCCAGCCGCGACCTGGCCGCTTCAAAAATATCAACCTCAAAAATACCAACCTCAAAAATACCCAGGCTGAATATGGATAGCAGACAAGATTACCAACCCTTCACACCCAAATCGAATGGCAAACTGCCGGAGTTATCTGCTCACAACTACAGAGATCACTTCGTAGAGGAGAGAGAAGAAGAAAAGCTAGACTTGTCCTGGCTCTTAGGCGTCGTGCGCCGTCGCTTCCTGGTCATGGCAGCAGCCACCATTGCTTTGAGCGCCCTGGCATGAACAGCGATCGTCCTCACGTCTAAACAGATTACGATCGAGTATGAAGGCTCCTTTTCCCTGTTAGTAGAACCAGCCACGGCTGAAGGTTTGCTATCCAAACAATTAAACAACACCCAAGCGGCAGATTTAGCAAGAATTAATATAGAAGGAATTAGCTTAGTAGACTACGAAACCCAAATTAGGATTTTGCGTAGCCCCAAATTGATGCAGCCCGTGATTGAGGAATTGCGAGCCTGGTATCCCAAAATGAACTATACGGCACTGATCTCAAAAATGTCCATCAACCGCGTCAGCTACGCGAAAGATGGCAAACAGCAAGGCACAAAAATTTTACAAGTTCGTTACAAAGATTCAAACCGAGAAAAAATTTCCACCGTATTGGATAAAATTTCTAAAGCTTATCTAGACTACAGCTTGCAGCAACGGCTGATCGGCATTAATCAAGGTATTAAATTTATAGATACGGAGATGCCCAAGCTCCGAGAAAGAGTGGAAGTTCTGCAACTGCAAGTCCAAAGACTGCGGCAGCAGAGCAACTTGTTTGAACCTCAGATGGAGGGAAAATCTCTCTCTGAACAAGTTCAAAGCATTCGGGGTAAGCAAGTAGAAATTAGAGTTCAGCTAAAAGGGATGCGAAACCTCTACCAAAGCTATGAAAAATTACTCAACGAAAATAATCCCCAGGGGCTGCTGATGACCCAAGGACAAGCTTACAGCGGACTCTTAGGTCAAATTCAGAGAATAGACTCGGAATTGTCCTTAAAAGCAGCTCAGTACAGAGAAGACAGTTTGCCAGTTTTAGCGCTGCGAAAAAGTCGGGAAGAACTGATTTTAACCGCCACTAAACAAGCAAAAGAAGTGGTGATGGGAAATTTAGAGACCCAAATCAAAGAAATTGAAGCGCGCGATCGCGAAATGACAGCTTTGCAAAATGCTCTCAACCAAAAAATTAGAAACTTTTCAGTTACAACCCGACAATACGACAATTTACAGCGGGAACTGCAAGTAGTTACTAAGAGTTTGTCGGACTTCTTGGCAAAACGAGAAGCCTTGCGGATTGATGCTGCTCAGCAGCAAATACCCTGGGTGCCGATCACTCCTCCGGAAATTCCGCTAGACAAATTCGGCAGGCCTATAACAGCTACCGTCAAACAAACCAAAAAACAGTTAGCGCTGGCAGTAATTTTAAGCAGTCTGCTGGGCATAGCAGTCGGCTTGGTGGTAGAGGTACTAAATACTGTGTTCCACACTCCAGAATCACTGAGAATGGCCACAAGATTGCCAATACTCGGGGTGATTCCGTTTACCAAAAAAGTTAAGCGCCGACCGCCAGCCAGACAGAGGAAACTAACATCAGCTCGATCGAACTTGAAAGTGGAAGTAGTCGAACCGGCCGAAGCTAGACATACTGGTTCGACGAGCGGGGGACCAAGTATTTTGAGCGACTTGGACTATCAATTTTTAGAAGCATTTCGATCGCTATACACGAACATTCACTTGCTGAGTGCAGGCACGGCAATTCGATCGCTCTTAGTCGGCTCAGCCGTAGCCGGAGACGGCAAATCTACAGTAGCTTTGCACCTGGCAGCCACAGCAGCAGCAGTCGGACAGCGAGTATTGCTAGTAGATGCAGATTTGCGCTGCCCGCAACTGCACGCTAAGTTAGGACTGCCAAACGTGCGTGGCCTGGGCGATGCCATCTCTACCGATCTCAGCCTCAACGACGCGATTCAACGAGTCCCGAACCAAGAAAATTTGTTCGTACTCACCGCAGGCCAAATTCCCCCCGATCCGATCAAGCTTCTTTCTTCCAAAAAAATGCAGTATCTAATGGAGCAATTTCAAGCATTTTTTGACTTAGTAATTTATGACACCCCGCCAGTAGCAGGCTTGGCAGACACCCACTTGATCGCAGCTCGCACAGACGCTACGATTATGGTCGTCCAAATTGGGCAAACAGACCGATCGCAAGTTCGCAAAGTTTTAGAAGAATTAAAAATTTCTGGAGCTTGCGTCTTGGGAATCGTTGCTAACGGCTGCAAAAACACCGGTCACAGCTACCGCCAGCGTCCGGTCGTTTTAGACACGCTCTACGACCAAAAACTATCGGCTTTAGGTACGAAAAATCCTAATTAGACAAATGTTGATGCAGGGAGCATCTCATATTTGTAAAAAAACTTCTTCTAGCTCCTTCCTTCTAGCTCCTTCCTTCTTCCTCTTTCCTTCTTCCTCTTTCCTCCTGCCTTCTGCCTCCTGCCTTCTGCCTCAAAACTCCAATTTCTAGCGGAGGGCTGCTTTCATTGAGATGCTCCCGTTGATGCAGGCGGCCGAGCGCCGCCGTCCTCAACCGGAAACGCACAACCAAGCTATACCCTGATTTTTTGATAATAGTACCATTTGAGAAAGAAAATGATAGACTAACGGACATAGCCTCCTGTGTCAACCGAGATTGCGCGGAACTTTAAATTTGGCCGAAATTACTCAGAAAATGATTGAGAAATCAGCAAAAGTGGGTAAACTACATTTAGCAGAGCGCAATCTCAATCAGGAAAACACACCTTTGAAGGTGAACGTTAGTGTAAACGTTAATGAGAACGTTTCAACCCAGAAACTTGGTAGGGATTATTCTATGAGTACAGTTATGGTTGTTGATGATAGCGTCACTCTGCGGGAGATGATCGCCGACTTGCTCAAAGGTAGAGGACTCAACGTCACCGTAGCGAGTGATGGCGTAGAAGCTCTAGAGCAAATCAAGGCTAACCGCCCAGATTTAGTGGTTCTGGATATCGTGATGCCCCGGATGAACGGCTACGAAGTTTGTCGTCGGCTCAAAAGCGACCCTAAAACCCAAAATTTGCCGGTGGTAATGTGTTCGAGCAAAAGCGAAGAGTTCGATCGCTATTGGGGAATGAAACAAGGAGCCGACGCTTACATCGCCAAGCCATTTCACCCTCAAGAATTGGTCGGCACTATTAAGCAATTGCTGCGAGGTTGAGGTAGAGGAATAGGGACAGGAAAAAAATTGTCTTGAGCGCTGATTATTTCTGCTCCCGCAGCCTCTCTAAACTACTCGATTGACAATAGTCCAAACATCCCCGTCCGATCGCACGTAGGGAACAGAAATACTCTTAAAACCCGTAATAAAAGGCTTGTAATAAACCTGCCAGTAGCTGGGACTAATTTGGTCGGCGATGGCTTTGAGTCCCTTCACTTCCGCCGCCAGTTCCGCCGCCAGTTCATTAATCCGTTCCGCGTGTCCCTTGGCTAGTAATCTTCCTTCTTCAACTTGCTCCTCCATCGGAGTGATTCTTTGCAACTTTAGCGACTGCTGCTGTTTCTGACTTAGTTGAGCAGACAGAGCCGCGATCGCGTCATCTATACCCTTGACTTCTGCCGACACTTGTGCTGTTTCCCTCGCGTGACGACGATAAGCATCGGCGATCGCTTGGGGCGAATCACCGGCTGGGACAACATCGGCAATACTAAGCTGCTGGCGTTCCAGGCGCAATTCCTCAATTTGAGAGTAAATTGCCTCTATATCTGTCTGAAGTTTGTCCACCTAATTACCGCGTGGTTGTTGGATATTTTAGCATATTAACACAAACCAATCACCTAATCGGCATAGAAATTGCATATTTTAGGCGGGCTAGAAGCAAAGCCCCACAAGCAGAAGTTGAAGAGTTTGAAAAATACAAATTTTTATATTTCTCAGTTGAGCGATTCCGTCGATATCCAGTCCGGTTAATCAGGTGGTGTCCGGTAAAATCAGCATTATAGATTGGTAGTGAGGAAGGCAAGTACGAGCGAGTTTTACGAGGATTAAAGTCGCCACTACAAACACATTTACCATTTACCATTTACCATTTACCATTTACCATTTACCATTTACCATTTACCATTTATTAAGAGATTTTTTTAAGTTGTTAGCCCTTGCTGCCTCAACTTGACTATAGTCTCTACTAACACATCGGGTTGCACAGGTTTAGACAGATGCCGATCGAAACCTGCAGCAAAAGCACGATCGCGGTCTTCATCCCTAGCATAAGCCGTCAGAGCGATCGCCCAAAATTTCCCTGTCTGCGTGTTCAAAGAACGCAGCCTTCGTAGCAGCGAATAGCCGTCTTCCTCCGGCATTCCGATATCGCTGACCACAACATCCGGCTCAAACTGCGAAGCCACCTCAAACGCCTCAGCAGCAGACGATGCAGCCCTGACAGTGGCCCCGGAATCCCCCAAGACAAACCTCATAAATTCCCGCGAATCAACCTCGTCATCAACCAGCAAAACCTTAACTCCCAGTAAATTACCAGCGCCAGCCAAAACCTGCGCTTCCTCACCGGCGATCGAATTTAGCTGCATCGCAGGGAGACGGAAAGTAAAAGTCGATCCCATATCCAGTCCCGGACTGCTCGCCCAAACCGTGCCGCCGTGGAGTTCCACCAACTGCCGGACGATCGCCAGACCCAGCCCCAAACCGCTATAATTGCGAGTAATCGTAGCATCCGCTTGGCGGAAAGACTCAAACACGTAAGGCAAAAAATTCGGTGCAACCCCAATTCCCGTGTCGGTAACAGCCAACTCAACATCCGAATCAACTCTCGAAAGCCGGATTTCAACTCGCCCCCCGCGCGGCGTAAACTTAATCGCATTCGTCAGCAAATTCCAAATCACTTGCTGCAAGCGGCCGGGGTCTCCTGATACCCAAAATTTCGGATTTAACGGAGATTCAGGATTGCCAAAAATCTCCCCGGCTTCGGAAAACTCTGCAGTCTCCGAGCCCAAATCTACAATTGCAAACCGTAAATCGATCGACTTAGCATCGGCGGCCAACCGCACCGTATTCACCGCTGCTTCCACCATCGAAATCAAATTTACCGCACAAGGATTCAAAGTCAACTTGCCGCGAATAATTCTAGAAATATCCAGCAAATCATCAATCAATTGAGTTTGCAATTTAGCATTTCGCTCGATCGTTTCTAAAGCCCGCCCAGTAGCAGCCGGACTAAAACTGCGGTGCCGCAGCAGTTGCGCCCAGCCCAAAATCGCGTTTAAGGGCGATCGCAACTCGTGAGAAAGAGTTGCCAAAAACTCATCTTTCATGCGATTTGCTTGCTGAGATTCCTCGTAAAGGCGGGCATTGTCGATCGCCCCCGACACCGCCTGAGCCAACTGCATTAAAATAGTTTCATCATCTTCGGCAAACTCCCCCTCATACTTGTCCGACAACTGAATCAATCCGAGATTTCTGCCGTCCCGACCCGTCAGCGGTACAGCCAGCCAACCCCGCATCGGCGGGCGCTTCCCCGCAGCCTTGCCGAACTCCCGCCAGGCCGGGTGAGCCTCTAACTCGCTTTGAGTCATCCGCATCGCCTGTTGCTGCTGGCAAACTTGTTGGTAAATGCCCGTACCGTCTGGTTCTTCGTAGTAATCTTGCCACGCGGCGTATTTTTCTGACATGGAAAACTTGCTAATTCCCGCATCCCAGTTAGCCGCCGGGTTGAGGTTGACCGCTACCTGGTGGACTTCCAGAATTTGGCGGGCGCTATCGGCAGCTAACTGAAGTATTTCTGCCACCGACAGCGTGGAGTTGATAGCAACTGACGCGGAGGTTAACTTTTGCAGGCGGCGCAAATACGACCGCTCGCGGGCCAACGCGCGCTCGCGGTCGTATTCTAACTGTTTGCGATTCGTAATGTCGATCGCCACGCCGAACAGCCGAAGGGGTGTGCCCGATGGGTCAAAAACCACCCGCCCTTTGTCGTGAAGCCAAATCACTGAGCCGTCGGGGCGCACGTGGCGGTATTCCGACTCGTAGACTCCCGTCCCGCTGAGTGCGGCATCCAAATCTGCCAAAAAGCTTTCGCGGTCTTCTGGATGCACCGTATTCTTTTTTTGCTCAAAAGTACCAAAGGTGCTGTCTGGGCCCAAACCCATCTGTGTTTCGGCATTGGGCGAACGGCGGACTTCCCCGGATGCCACATCCCAGCTAAAAGCGATCGTATTAGCTGCTTCTAGGGCAAAGCGCAAGTTTTCCTCGCTTTCTTGCACCCTGGCTTCCGATAATTTACCATCGGTAATATCCCAAACCACGCCGATTGCTCGCACCGGTTTACCCGTATCATCCTCAAAAAACTTGCCCCTACTCGCGATCCAGTGCAAGCTGCCGTCGGGCCAAATGACTCTAAATTCGTATTGGTATTCTATTTTGTTTTCTAAAGCAAAGGCAACAGCCTGGGCGAGCGAGGCCTGGTCATCCGGGTGAATGCAGCTAAAAAAAGCTTCGTAAGTTCCCGCAAAACTGCCTTTTTCCAGGCCGAATAACAGTTCGTGTCCCTCCGACCAAACCACCTCGCCATTTAATAAATTCCAATCCCAAGTTCCCATTTTCGAGGCTTCGATCGCCAACCTCAGCCTTTCCTCCGAAATTGCCAACTGCGCCGACGTTTTCGCGTATTTCTCGCGCAACTGCTGATTTTTCAAGCTTTCGCCCACTGCCGCCGCCAGCCGCTTTAAGTGTCGCCCTTTGAACACGTAATCGCTCAAACCCGCTTTCATAGCTTCGACTGCCACTTGTTCGCTGCCACTGTCAGTACACATAATTACCGGACAATTTGGGTAGCGGCTGTGAACTTTGCGGAGAATAGTTAATCCGTCGCTCCAGTGCAGTTGGTAGTCGGTAATTACTAGGTCAAAACCCCCGGCGACCAGGATTTGTTCGAGAGTTTGGATATCAATAACCGACTTAATTTCTAAATCGGGAAAAGTTTTCCTCAGTTCTCGCTCGATCATCAGGCGATCGTTCGGGTTGTCGTCGATTAATAGAATAGACACCATTAGCCTTTTAGTTTTTGTATGGGCGCAAACATTCTTAAATCTAACAATATGTTATTGAGCAATCTCGACAATTTAAATATGTACTTGGTGGGTTAATTAGACTTGCCAATAATTTTATTGTATTTGCTTGTATTTTATTATATTTTAAAGCTTGTAATATCCTCAGCCAGCCTTTTAGGGGCGTGTCCACACGCAAATGAATTAAGTAAGTTGTTGTCAAACAGATCAGAAAGCCTGCTCAAGCGGGAAAGGTGCAAGAGATTACTTAACTGTTACTATACTAATTGTTTATGCTGTCTTCGGGTGTCAACAAGCGGGTTGATTGATTCTTGGAGCTACAGCAGAATATTGATGTTAAGACCCTCTGCCCTAGAACCTCATCTTTTAAATCCCGATTCACTGCGCGTTGCCGAACTTGCTTCCTCAACTCTGGCACTTGCGTAATTTTACCCAGAAGCTGGTACCGATTCCCAGAGTCGATTTCAGCCCGATCGCACCCCCCATCCGATCGACTCCTTTGCTCGCGATCGCCAGCCCTATTCCCGTCCCTGGATAAACTTCTTGACCGTGCAGGCGATCGAACAACCCAAAAATCCTCTCTTGAAATCTTTCTGCAATACCAATGCCGTTGTCTTCTACCCAAAGATAGATATATTCTTCCTCAGCTTCTGCATAAACTCGCACCTGCGGCTCTATCCCCGGCTGCACGAACTTAATAGCGTTGGAAAGCAAGTTAGTCAAGACTTGCAGCAGCGTAGCAGGATGGGCCAACACCGTAGGTAGCGGTTCGACAACCGTTATCCGAGCTTGTTTTTCGGCAATTTCTGCCTCTAGTTGCGCGATCGATCGAGCCACAATTAAATGAAGAGTAATCCCTAGGACGGGCTTTTCTTAGACATTTCCGTTATAAATTAGACAATTGGTATAGGCTGGAATAATTCACCTAACCAAACCCAGATATGTCCAAATATGTACCACCAAGAATCGCTATTCAACGACTCGGAGTATGTTCAAAAACACGCTTAGCGGTGGGAAAAAGAAGGGAAAATCAAAGCGTACAGAACACCATCAGGACAGCGACGATACGACGGAGACTCAGTTGTCAATATTCCATCTACTAAACCAACCATCCTCTACGCCAGAGTTAGCAGTCGAAGTCAAAAAGCCGACCTTATTCGACAGGCTGACTTTCTTTTGTCTCGCTACCCCGGATGTGAAATCATCCAAGACATCGGGAGTGGCCTCAACTTCAAAAGAAAAGGTCTTATCGCCCTATTGGAACACATTTACACAGGCGACATCGGAATGGTTGTCGTTGCCTCAAAAGATAGATTATGCAGGTTCGGATTCGATATTATCTCATGGTTTGCGGAGCGGGGCGGGTGTAAGATTTTGGTTCTCAACAATAGTTCACTTAGTCCAGAAAGAGAAATGGTTGAAGACATACTCGCAATCATCCACGGCGACCGTTGCCGACTTTACGGACTCAGAAAGTACAAAAAGCAAATCATTGAAGACTCTGACGTACCGAGTCTATCCAAAGGGGGAGACGAAGAAAGTCTGGATGTTGAGGATTCATGCTAATCGAAAAGTTTACAATAACGCAATTGCTTATCTGAATCAACATCAAGGAAAGTTTACCTATTACACTGTGGACAAAAAGACTAATCAACCAGTCTTAAAAACTTCAGGAAAGCAAGCTTTTCGGAGCTTTTGTAAAACCTTGGACTACCAGATAATCCCTGAGTGGTGCAAAGAATTAGGCATAGCTCACGGTTTAGATAACGCACTCTTTGAGGCTTATACAGCTTGGAAGAAAACCGACAAGCAGCCCGCCCAAATAGGCAAAGGAAAACAGGCAAAAATTAATCCTTTAGCCGGATTGAAGTTAGCTCGATTCAGATCGATCCGAGCCCAAAAACAGACTATTCAGTTCGCTCCGGGGGACTATAAGAACGGTCATCTAATGACCAACGCTAGCAAAGGTTTGGAGAAGTCTCTGTGGACTGGGCAAGATTTCTGCTTAATCAACTACGACAAAGCCGTAGAAGTCACCTACAACAAGGGGCGCTGGTTTGTAAATATGCCTGTAGAGATGGACGTTCCAGAACCTAAGAATGGTGGCAAGACTATCGCACTTGACCCCGGACTGCGCTGTTTTTTGACCGGGTTTGATGGTAATTCTTTTACTGAATTTGGCAAACACGACTTTGGGAAGATTGCTAGGTTGTG
>NZ_JAUBTT010000093.1:32517-35078 GCF_036705125.1 Microcoleus sp. B7-D4 | reverse complement strand
TGGTCAATCCTAAGCACTTTAAAAACTGGTTTACAAGCTGCTGCTACTGTACTTCATAAACCTGGAATACGCTGTAATTAGGTCTACACCCAGTTGGTCTAGAGGAGTAGTTGTTCGCTGGCAGATGCACCCGGCTGCTGAAGCCACGGCGTAAATGTAAGCATAGCTGAATTCTTCTTTTTGGGTGTTGATATCCATTAAAATGCTACTGCAATTTTGTTGCCATAAAGTAATGATATAACACCAAATCGGGTTATAAAACCCTGTTATGTAAAGTTACGGTGCGTGACTCAAGATGCCTTCCACACAAGCCCAAATCTATTCACAGTCACGCACCATACATCGCTTTGAAAGCAGATTAACCATCGCCCTAGCCGTAAATTCGATCGAGCTTCAAGAAGGTTTGTAACAGCACGTTTGCTCCCTGAGTGCACTGTTCTGGGGATGTATATTCGTCTTCTGCATGGCTGATGCCGCCGCGAGAAGCCACGAAAATCATCCCCATATCCGCAAACCGTCCGATTTCTTGGGCGTCGTGTCCGGCGCGGCTGATTAAATGCGTGCAACTCAAGCTTAATTCCTGGCAAACTTCGGCAATCGCATTTTGAATCTTTGCTGCTGCTAGAGTCGGCAATACGTGCAGCATTTCGGTGATTTTAACTTCGGTTTTGGTGGCAGAAGAAATAGCTGCAAACTCTTGTTTCATTTTAACTAACAATTCTTCCAAATGAGTTTGAGATATATCGCGCAAGTCGATTTTAAAATCGACTTTTCCCGGTACAATATTTGTAGCATTTGGCGACACGTTTAAGTAACCTACCGTTGCTACTTGTTCGCCCGGTGTTTCTACTCCCAACTTGTTGACTGCTAGCACCATTTGTGCGGCGGCTACTAACGCATCTTTGCGAACGCGCATCGGCGTCGAACCGGCATGATTCGGGCGGCCAGTTACCGTCACTGCATAGCGGTACTGTCCGACAATGCCTTGAACTATGCCGATTTCATCGCCGGTACTTTCCAAAACGCCTCCTTGTTCGACGTGGAGTTCTACAAATGCTGCTATTTCTTGGGGATGGCGTTTTGCTTGTGCAATTTTTGACCAATCTCCGCCAATTTGTGCTAAACAAGTTTCAATGGAAGTACCGTCGCTGCGTCGGTAATATGCCGCATCGCTGACTGTATTTCCGGCCATCGCTTTGCAGCCGATAACGGTGTTTTCTTCGTCGGTAAATACGATCGTCTCGATCGGATGTTCCAAGCATAGGTTATTTTCGTGCAGTACCCGCACCACTTCAATTCCCGCCAAAACTCCCAAAACTCCGTCGTAATGGCCGCCCACGGCCACGGTATCGATGTGAGAACCTGTGGCTAGGGCCGCACACTCGCGCTTTCCGGGATACCGCCCGATCATGTTTCCCGCCGCATCAATGCGAACCGTCATCCCTGCTTCTACCATCCAAGATTCCACGAGTTGGCGGGCCAGCAAATCTGCTTTGGTAAATGCTACCCGACTCACGCCTCCTCCTGGTAGTTTGCCGATTTGGGCGAGTTGGGCGATGCTGCGGTTGAGGCGCGGGCCGTTGACTGCAAGTGTTAATGTAAGTGTCATTTAAAGTTCTTTTATTGATTGATGTAACTAATTGCTGTATACTGCATTCAATAGCATTTAAATCGGCGACATAATGTAGCCTTGTTTACAAAAGTCGAGCGGTTTGACAGTGTCAGGAATAAGGTGCTCTTCGGCATTGGTGTCAACTTAATGTCAAAGGTAATACGAGTCTACCGTCTGAGTTTACAGTCTTCCCGATCCCCCCTAGCCCCCTTCTCAAGGGGGGGACAAGAGAATTCTTTCGTCCCCCTTCTTTCCCCCCTTGGGGTAGGGGGGGGGTGGGGGATGAGCGGGGGATCGAGACTTCGATAAAAACGAGATATACAGAGAATTTTAGTCTTAAGTTGACACCAATGGCTCTTGGGCGCACCCTACAAAGTGAGTTTGTGCATCAGTCTTAAGTAGGAAAAAACACAATTTTTTATCGGGTGTATGTGATGAATCAAACAGCAATTGCAGTCAAACGAGTTTTCATTTGCGGTTCTGCCCTACGGGGTCAGCCGGACAACAGCAACCTCGGAGATGCGAAGTTTATTAGAGAAGCAAAAACTCGCCCGATTTACCGCTTGCATTCGGCAGAAAATGGCTGGCATCCTGCTATTTATGAAGTGGCGGCAGACGGTGTATCAATTCCGGGGGAAGTGTACGAATTAACTCAAGAGCAATTTGAACAGCTTGCAGGGGGGGAACCGCCGCATATGTATCCGTCGGATGTGGTTTTGGATGATGGAGAAGTGTTGACGGCTTTCTTGTACCCGCAGGAGTTGGTTCAGAAGTATGAATGGGAAGATATTTCCGATCGAGGTGGGTGGGCCGCTTATAAAGCCAGTACAGGGCAAAATTAATCCTTTCCGCTGGCTTGTTTGGGCGGGCGAGACGCCCACCCCACAAAAAAATTCATTTCTTGTGGAACAGGCCGGAAAGCCTGTTTGTTTGGGCGGGCGAGACGCCC
>NZ_JAUBTT010000093.1:23855-32417 GCF_036705125.1 Microcoleus sp. B7-D4 | reverse complement strand
GCCTGTTTGTTTGGGCGGGCGAGACGCCCACCCCACAAAAAAATTCATTTCTTGTGGAACAGGCCGGAAAGCCTGTTCTTGAAAATGCTACGGCTTGTGATGTTCGTGCCAGTGTCGGGCAATATCGATGCGGCGACATACCCACACCTTTTCGTGCTGCTGCACGTAATCCAAAAAACGCCCCAAAGCCGCCGCCCGCCCGGGCCTCCCCGCCAAACGGCAGTGCAGCCCCACACTCATCATCTTGGGCGCTGTCTCGCCCTCGGAGTAGAGTAAGTCGAAGGCATCCCGCAGGTAAGCAAAAAACTGATCGCCGGAATTAAACCCCTGACTTGTGGCAAACCTCATATCGTTGTTGTCGAGGGTATAGGGAATTACCAAGTGGGGCCTGTTGCACTCGTACACCCAGTAAGGCAAATCATCCGCGTAGCTGTCGGCATCGTAGAGAAAGCCGCCTTCCTCCACTACTAGCTTGCGAGTATGGGGGCTCGTGCGCCCGGTATACCAGCCGAGGGGACGGCTGCCGGTAACTTGCGTGTGAATGTCGATCGCCCTTTGCAAGTGCTCCCGTTCCGCTTCTTCTCCAAAATACTTATAATCGATCCAGCGGTAGCCGTGGCTGGCAATTTCCCAATCCGCTTCTAACATCGCTGCTACTGCTTCTGGATGCCTTTCTAAGGCCATCGCTACCCCGTACACTGTGACCGGTATTCCCCTGGAAACAAACATCCGGTGCAGCCGCCAAAAACCGGCTCTACTGCCGTATTCGTAACAGGATTCCATGTTCATGTGGCGCAGTCCCGATAGGGGGACGGCCCCGACAATTTCTGAGAGAAATGTTTCGGAAGACGCATCTCCGTGCAGGATGCAGGTTTCTCCGCCTTCTTCGTAATTAATTACAAATTGTACGGCTACGCGCGATCGATTTGGCCATTTAGGATCGGGGGGATTTTGCCCGTAACCGATTAATTCTCGCGGATAATTTGCTGGCATAAGTAGAAGGAAGTTCGGCAACGGATTCGCTCGACGGATTTAACGGATGTAACGGAGATCGGGAATCAGGAAGAGGGAAAATGCAATAATTGACGTTTTTGCTGTGGCGATCGGGAAAGGTGATTTTTTTTAATTGTACGATCGCACTTATTTTAACTTATAGCAGATTCCACGTTTATGAAGAACACCCAGATCGATCTCTCCCCGCCGTAGGGACACGGCAGTACCGTGTCCCTACTTCATAAACCTGGCAGATGCTGTATCTATCTTGCCGTGTTCCTGTTCTATTTCCTGAATTTCTTTAATTACCCGCGCTTTGCTGGCGATTAAATGTTCTTTAATTGCTCGCTCTGCGGCGGCTGCATTTTGTTCGATTACAGCTTGATAAATGCGGCGGTGTTCGCTGCGGATTTCCAATACTCCCGGATTGTATTCCATTGTGCGCAGCCGCACTAATATCATTTTGTCAAACACCTGATCTAACAGAGTTACCAACCAAGAATTAGCGGAACTTTGCGCTAGCAAGCGGTGAAATTGGTAATCTGCGTACAGCAATTGATAGTTTGTCAGTTCGCCCGATCGCGCGGGCGTGTTATTTTCTGCTTGAGTGACGATCGATTCTAGTTGTTTTAATTGAGTCGGTGTCGCATTTTGACTCGCCCCGGCGGCCGATAATTGTTCCAAAGCGATGCGACAATCGTAAAGATCCGCCGCATCGGCGATCGACAGCGTAGCGACGCGCAATCCGTGATGCGGATCTGCCGTCACTAAATTCTCTCGCTGCAGTTGGCACAAAGCTTCTCTCACCGGAGTTCGGCTGACGTTTAGCATTTGGGCCAGTTGTGTTTCGATCAGGCGTTCTCCCCCTGCTAATTCCCCCGACAGGATAGCAGTTCGGAGAGCTTGGTAAGTTTGTTCGTGGAGGGATTGAGTGCGGCGAATCGCGCGAAATGACAAAGCCAAAATCAGTTATCCTTCTGTTTAAAATAGAGTTAGTTTAGTTTTGTTAAAACTTGTTGATTCAGCCTTATCTCTCAGATTTTTATGTTAGATAATCAGGAGGTTTTGGCTGACTCATTATCAATGATACAGCACATTGACGCTGATGTAGCAGGTAGGTATAGATTGCAGGTGATATTTTTGGGGACGCGCGGCTTTGGCCGCAGGTGTCAACAACCACGCGCTTGGACGCAGTACGGCAGGGGTTTAAACAAGAGCCTGATAGAAGACATTCGGTTTTAAATGAGTAATGTTAATAGAGGGCTATTTGTGGGGTGGGGGCGGGTTTATTTTACCTGTTTGTACTATTTAAGGCTATTGGTGAACCCGCCCCTACAGGTCATGGGAATGGTGCAATATTTCGGTTAAGATTTACCCAATAACACCACGATCGTCAATCCTGTAGGGGCGGGTTCACCTACAGTTTTAAATGGCGCAGACAATCTAAATAAACCCGCCCCCACCCCTTGGTTAAAAGCTAAACTGAGTGCGGAGATTTCCCACAAATACAGTCGGGTTGCCATCAAAGTTGTTGGCATTAAAGATAGCATAAAATGCCGGGACGATCGCAATATTATTAGTAAGCGGGTAGTAGTACGAACCCTCTACCTCGTACTGAGTTCCTCCATTTCCCCCGCCGGAGAGCAAAAATCTGCGGCCCGATATGTAATCGTGGGGAATCACAAATGAAAGCACGCCCAGCGCCCCCTTTTTTCCCAAATCGGGAAATCCCATGCCGACTTGCAAAGACTGTACCTTAATATCTCCGCCAGAGCGATCGCGATTTACCGGATTTACCTCAAGTTGTCCGTAGGAATAGCGCCCGAACAAACCGAAATTCCGGCTCAGCAACCAATCAAAATTGACCACAAAAGTATCGGCGCCGGAGTCTCTAACTCTGCCCCCGAAACCGTCATCTGCATAGCCGTAAGGCAGCGGTTCGCCCACTGCGCCGCCGATGAATCCGTTATAAGGTTTGAGGCTCGATCGCGCGTAAAGCAGCCGCAGATTGAAAGAGTTGCTGGGGGCGTATTCCAACTGCGCTGTCATCGTGTTTGTACTGTTGAACAAACCATCGCTGGGATTGCTAGCCGTATTGAATACCGCAGGATTCAAAAATTCGGTATTTTCAGCCATATAAGCAGCCGTAAACCTGAGCGGTTTGGCAACTTGCCAAGTGACAGCAGCGCCCGATCCGCGATCGACTGCATTTAACAGCGTACTTCCGTTCGAGTTAAAACTCGTGGCTCCCCTCAGAAAGAACGTGAAGCGATTGCCGTCAAAATACCGATAATAATTCAATCGCGGCCCGATGGAAACTTGCACTTTATCTCCCACCGGAAACGTGTAAGACATCTCGCGAATTCCCACAGTATTAGCCGTGGGTACGCCAGTTTGATCTAAAAACGGCGTTCCCCAAGTGTTGTAAAAACCCGCCGATACCAGTTCGTTTGCGGGTGAGTTGCCGTTGCCGACAACTAACTGAGTCACCAGCGAATCTTTGCCTGTAAACGAAGTATTAAGCGTCAAGAAAGCGTAGGAGCTAAAAGTAGTTTCTGGTTGCCCCCGCTCAACGCGAGTCGGTCGGTTGTTGGCATCGCGAGTTGGGGGAGCAAAGGGGCTGTTTGGGGCGGTGCGGCTGCGTTCTGCGGTGATATCGCCTGTGGGAAATGCTGATGTCAGGTTGAACCAAACCGTAGCATTCAGTTTCGTTGTGGTCGAAAATTGATTCGATTCTAGCTCCGCCGTGCGGGCTTCTAATACATCGATTCTACCGCGCAGCGTTGCTAGTTCTGCCGCAAATTCTTCTTGCAGTTTTTGGAGTTTTTGTAAATCTTCTTTTTTGACTAAATTCGAGGTTCCTGCTGTTACCAACTCCGCAACTTTATCGAGACACGCATTCAAACCGGCGGCGAATTCGTAGCGTGTCATGGCTCGATTTCCGCGATAGGTGCCGTCGGGATATCCTGCTATGCAGCCGTAGCGCTCAACTAAGGATTGCAGTGCTTGAAATGCCCAATCTGTAGGCTTGACATCGCTGAGTTGGGAAACTGAGGTGACTTGCTCTATTTCGGCAGCATCGTTTATTTCCAGGCTGTCTGTTTGTTGGATGTCGGCGATAGTTGCCGGCTCTTCCGGCGTTTGAATAGACTCGGCTAATATGCTCGATTCGCTGGATGCTTGGGCTGCTGTTTCTGTCTGCTTTATTTCGCTATTTTGAGGAATTTCGGCAATTTGTTCGCTGTCGGTCGCGACGGAAATATTCTCAGCTTGCGCCACTTTTTCGACTTCGATATCAGCGGTTGTTTCTGGTTTTTCCGCAGAATTTATCTGTGTGTCAATTGGTGCGACAGGCAATTCTGCTACAGGTAATTCTGCTGTCGGGGCTGTTGCTTCCTCGCTTTCTGAAACGGAAGTTTCCGCCGCATAAATTCCAGGAGAATGCAGCAGATTAATACAAAAAAAGGCTGGCGTTGCTGTCAGCACAATTTGGAAAAACAAAAATTTAGACATTATCCTCACACCGTAATTTTTTAGTCCATGCAGGCGGACTTTGTTTGACAAGGAGCGGTTTTAACCGAACAATCTCGGACAACGGCAAAATACATCAGATACGACATTTATGAAGTAAACCCCACATCGTTAGCTCTCTGTAGGGACACTTCAAGATCCCTTCTTCGTGTCAACTTAACGTCAAACCCAGTCAGAGACTGCTGTTTGACTATTAAATCTAGATCCCCTCTAGGGCGTGTTTTCAAACTCTAAGATCCCCCCCAGCCCCCCTTAAAAAGGGGGGAGCAAGAGTTTTAAAGTCCCCCTTAAGAAGGGGGATTTAGGGGGATCTGGACTGGGTAAAAACGAGATTGAGCAAGGGTTTTAGGGTTAACTTGTCACCAATGAGCTGAGCCTAAGTCCCTACATTTCATCAACCTGGAATACGCTGTATTCGCTCTTTTAAGTCAGCGGTTTGCGATCGGCCGCAGCAGGTAAAGCCCGCTCTTCTTTCGGAGGCAAAAAGCTCTCATCAACTATCTTATTAACTGGGGGAGCTTCAATCTGTAAGACTTCTGCTACTTGTTTTGCTGTCGCTTCCAGACGAGCTGGATCGACTCCGCCCAAGCCAACTTTTTCAACTTCGGGAGTGATGTACAGCCTTTCTAAAGCAATTTGCAGGCGCCGCTTTTCCGCATTTTTGTCCATCAAGCTGTCTCCAGCTTTTACCACCGATTCCAATCCGGCTGTCGGATCTTTTAAGGTATCTTGGAGTCCTTTAAAATACGCTCTCAAAAATCCTTTTACTACTTCGGGATTCTGGTCTAAAAAGGCTTTTTTAACCACGATCGCATTTCCGTACAAATCTAAGCCGTTCTCGGTGTAGTAAAATACATTCATATCTTCCGGCTTTTTGCCTGCTTTTTCTAGCGCAGGGACGATCGTGGTTGCAAAACCGCTTACCGCATCGACATCGCCCTTGATTAATAAGGTTTCGCGCAGCTTCGGTTCCATTGTAATCCACTCTACCGAATCGGCTTGCACTCCGGTTTTTTGGGCGAATACCGGCCACAATTTGCGCGGTGCATCTCCTGCGGGAGCTCCTAGCTTTTTGCCGACTAATCCTTTCGGATCTGCTATGTTGCTCGACTTGAGGGTGACAATTGAAAATGCCGATCGATTGTAAGGTACTGCAACTGCTACTACTGGATCGTTGGGATTTTTGGCGTTGAACTCCATCATCGAGTAAATATCGCCAAATCCAATCTCGAATTGGCCTGCTGCTACTTTAGTAATTGTATCAGAGGAACCGTAGCCCCGCTCGATTTTGACATCCAATCCTTCGGCTGGGAAATAGCCTTTGTCGATCGCCATTGTCAGCGGTGCGTTGTCGCCTTGCAGCAGCCAAGATGGATTGACTTTGATGGTGCGTTTCTGTGCGGTGTCGGCGGCTGTTGCTGTTGCAGTTGCTCCCCCTGATGCAGGGGTAGTTGCGGCATTCGGCTGCTGGGATTGGCAGCTACTCAGAATTAGTAGCGCTGCGATCGGCATTAGGGATAGCGATCGTCCTAACCACGTATTTTTCATGAAAAAAAACCTTGCTATTTGGACAACAAACCGAAGGAAAAACCTATCTAGCGCACCAAAGGATCTCGCCCATCTCTGCGGATTTCGCCTCAAAGTTAAGCAGCGATCGGGTTTCTTGTATACGGTATGCTCAAATTAATTGGCTGACTGTATACAGAAACACAGTTTTTAGTTTTTTGTCAAACCACAATCAAATAGACAAGTTGATATTTGCCCTAACTGTAATGTTGCGCTCGCTTACCCGATCGCTCGTCCAAAAGTTTGTATTTTCGGATACAGCAAAATTTCCAAATATCAAGAATAAATAGATATATAAATTTGGAAACCATTTGTGTATACAGGATACGGCGGAGTTTATACTAAAGAAAGGAGTTAGACTAACTGTGGTACAGCCTAAAATGCTAACAAATGCGATCGAAACGCAAGAACCGACTCTGTTGGAATTCGATCGAGTGGGTTTAGAGTATCGAGTTGACGGCCAACCGAGGCGAATTATTGACGAGATTTCGCTGTCGATCGCCCAAGGAGAATTTGTGTCCTTTGTGGGGCCCAGCGGCTGCGGTAAAACTTCGATTTTGAGGATGGTTTCCGGGCTGTCTCCAGCGCCGATCGGCGAAATTCGGATTCGCGACAAAAAGATTGCCAAACCGCTTAAAAATGTCGGCATTGCCTTTCAAAATCCCGTGCTTTTGCCTTGGCGAAATACCCTCGACAACGTACTTTTACCGCTGGAAGTAGTGCAGCCTTACAAGCGGGAATTTAAAGATCCTCAGCGGCGCGAAAAGTTCGTGCGCCAAGCCCAAGAATTGTTAGCTACCGTCGGATTGCAAGACTTTCAAAAACAGTTTCCCTGGCAATTATCGGGAGGAATGCGGCAGAGGGCTTCCCTGTGTCGGGGCTTGATTCACCAGCCGGAAATACTGCTGTTAGACGAACCTTTTGGGGCGTTAGATGCTTTCACCCGCGAGGAAATGTGGGTGATGCTGCAAGAGTTGTGGATGCGGGTGAAGTGCGTTTGCATCCTGATCACTCACGATTTGCGCGAGGCAGTTTTCTTATCGGATACTGTTTATGTAATGGGCCCGCGCCCGAGTTCGATCGTCTATAAAGTCAAAGTCAACCTGCCGCGTCCCACTAATCTAGATATGATCCTGTCGGATGACTTCAACCACATCGTAGCAGAACTGCGCCGCCACATTCACCGCAATTAAAAAACGAGAAAGCAATGGATAAGTTAGAGAAATTTGCTCGCTCAAAAACAGCAAGCATTGTGATGCCAATTGCTGCTACAATCTTGCTGTTCGTGCTGTGGGAAATTCTGGTATTGCTATTAAAAATTCCCCCTTACAACTTGCCCGCACCTTCTGCAATTATCGCCGCCACTTTAACTCAAAGCAAAGCACTGATCGAAAACTCGGGACAAACTTTGTTTACAACTTTAGCGGGTTTTTGCATAGCCATTGTAGCTGGCATAGTGCTGGGGTTTCTGATCGGGTATTCGCGGATTGCCTATGTAGTTCTGTACCCGCTATTAGTTGGGTTCAATACTGTACCGAAAGTCGCATTAGTGCCGCTGTTTGCGCTGTGGTTTGGCATCGGTACGGTGCCGGCAATTCTGACTGCTTTTTTGCTGGCATTTTTCCCGATCGCAGTTAACGTAGCTTTGGGATTGGATACAGTTGAACCCGAGATGAAAGATGTGATGCGATCGCTCGGTGCATCGCAAATCGAAATCTTCCAAAAAGTCGGGTTCCCCCACACCTTACCCTACGTTTTTGCATCCCTAAAAGTAGCAATTTCCCTCGCCTTTGTCGGCGCTGTAATTTCGGAAACAGTAGCATCCAACAAAGGCCTCGGCTACTTAATTGTCACCGCGAGTTCTAACTTTGACGTGCCTTTAGGTTTTGCAGGATTGATGGTTTTGGCTGTGATGGGAACCGTACTTTACAGCTTGTTTGCTGCTGCTGAGAAATACCTGATTTACTGGGCGCGCTGATGGGATGGATTCAACCAAACCCACTGCCGGAAATTGGGGTGCAAGTGGCCTAAAGGTTCTTCGTGCCCAGGCTGTTTGATGTCTTCTACAGGTACTGGCGCGGGGGATTTTTTGGTTAGTTGGCGATTGAAGAATGTCATAACTTTGCCTCCAAGATTGTTGTTTTTCTGGGAGGCACATGGAAACCTGTCACCATACCAGCTTTATTTGGTATGTCCGAATCTTTTTCTGTGCCTTATGATACTATTATAGAACTTTTTCGGCGGGAAGTATCCCCCGATCGGGTGATATTGACTTAGGCATGGGGCAAAGATTGAATTTTCTTGTGGGGTGGGCATCCTGCCCGCCACTCAGCAACAGGCAAGATATTTGTTCCACAGCAACAGGCATCTTGCCTGTTCCACAGCAACAGGCATCTTGCCTGTTCCACAGCAACAGGCATCTTGCCTGTTCCACAGCAACAGGCAAGATATTTGTTCCACAGCAACAGGCAA
>NZ_JAUBTT010000093.1:9713-23755 GCF_036705125.1 Microcoleus sp. B7-D4 | reverse complement strand
GATGCCTGTTCCACAGCAACAGGCAAGATGCCTGTTCCACAGCAACAGGCAAGATGCCTGTTCCACAGCAACAGGCAAGATGCCTGTTCCACAGCAACAGGCATCTTGCTTGTGAAGCAAAGATTGAATTTTCTTGTGGGGTGGGCATCCTGCCCGCCCGATTAATTTTGAATTGCCGACTCCAGGCGAAAGCGGGCTATTTCGCAAATTTCAGCTACAGCCTGCTGCATTTCAGTTTCCTGGGAGTTGTCGAGGCGCTGTTTAAATGCTTCGAGAATGCTGGTTTTAGTGTGTTTTTTCACGGCCGCAATGAAGGGGAAATCAAACTTTTGGCGGTACGATCGATTCAGGAATTGAAAGCGATCGAACTCTTCAACAGAAAGTTTATCCAAACCGGCACCGGCTTGTTCGCTAACGGATGCTTCCGCCATTTTTGCTTTGCTTCCTAAATCCGGGTGGGCTTGAATTAAAGCTAATTTTTCGGCTTCAGTCATGGCGCTGACAACTGTTACCATTTTGGCGTGCAAGTCGGCTGTGGATGCGAAAGGGCGATCGTCCCAAGTGCGGCGGGCGATCGCGGGGGTGTGTTCAAAAATCGCGCCGAGGGCTTGTGTAAATTCTTCGGAGCTCATTTGGTTGAGTTGAACTAAAGAGTATGGCATTTTGAATCGGTTGATTAAGTTTAATTAGCTTTGTTTTACTTTTTAGTTTGATTGAACCGCTTTCGTCGCGTTCTGCGAAGCAGTTCCCGAAGGGTAGGGCACGAAGGAAGAAGAGGGAAGAAGAGGGAAGAAGTAAATAATCTTCTACTGGTGAAGTTGTATTGTGTGCGGTTGATTGACCGTGATTCCTGTAGGGGCGGGTTCACCAACCATAGTCGCCAAAAACCGACAATCTCAAAAACCCGCCCCGGCAATTGTATTATGGGCGATCGATCTGATTGCTAATGACTGATGACTACTGACTACTGACTGATGATTAATGACTGCTGACTTGAGTTTGTTCGACTTCGCCGTGGGCTTTTAGGAGTGCAGCAATTTTGCGGCGGATGATGATTCCCGGTTTATCTGTCAGCATATGCTGTTCTTGGGTGATGTCGAGGGGTACGTCCCAATCGGTGGTTTCTAAAATGCGTTTGTCTTCTAATGTAACGGCGCGATCGAAGGCAATAATATCGCTGGTTTTAGCATCGGCTTCGGTATCGTTGCGGAGGCAAAATTGCACCATTTGAGATGCGGAATCGTTAATCGGAGTCATGGTATTGACGATGATGTGAACGAGTCCGTTTGGGTAAACAATCCGCAGTTTGACGGTAAAGGGCATAAACCAAATTCCGTCGATCGTCCGCACGGTTTCTTGTTGCTCGATTTTTAAGTTTTGCTGTTGCTGTGCGGGATTTGCTACGCCTAAAATGCTGCGGTAGTGCAGTTCCCATTCTGTTTCTTCAAATTCCATTACATCCGGGGCGAGATGTGCTTCGCTACCGAAAGTTGCGGTATGTACAAAAGACGGATGCGCCATATCTAATTCATTTTCCATTACTCGCAATCCCGCACAATTCCAGCGTTCGTAAAATTCGTGAATTTGGCGGTAATTCGAGTCTGCAGCTTCGGGAATATCGGGAATTTCTGCCAGCGGTTCTCCCAGACAAACCCAAACGTATCCGTAGCGATCGCGCGTGCGGTAAGCTTTTACTTTATAATTTGCAGAAATTGCGCCGTTTTGCTGCTGCGGAACGCTGACGCAGGTTCCAGATGAGTTGAATGTCCAGCCGTGGTAAGCGCAGCAAATGTTGCCGCCGACAATTTTGCCGATCGACAGTTTAGCCGTGCGGTGACAGCAGCGGTCTTCAACTGCGGCGGGTTTACCTTCGGAATCCAACCACAAAACGATTGATTCTCCTAATAGTTCAAGCGCTTTTGGTTCGCCGGACAATTCGGATGTAGGAATCACTGGATACCAGAATCGTTTTAAAATAGGTTGCTTCGTAACTAACATAATCCCTCCTATTATAAATAATAACTAAATCCTTCTTCCTTCTATCTGATATCTTGCACCATTCTCAGTAAGGTTTTTATGGGCGGACTCTCCTGCCCAACCCCTACTCCCCACAAGAAATTTATTCTTTGTGGAACAGGCTTTCCGGCCTGTTCTTGAGGTGCTTTCACCCACAAGAAATTTATTCTTTATGGAACAGGCTTTCCGGCCTGTTCTTGAGGTGCAAGATGTGAACGTTATTCAACTACCGCGATAGGTACTGTAAGACCACGGCGAAACTAGCAAAGGTACGTGATAATGCGCGCTTGAATCTGCGATGCCGAACTGAATCGGAACGCTGTTTAAAAACGGCGGTTCTGGCAAATTTTCGGCAGACTGCGCGAAGTATTCGCCCACAGAAAAGACTAATTCGTAAACTCCCGGTTTGAGTTCGCTTTCGGATAGTAAAGGATCTGTGGTGCGGCCGTCAGCATTAGTTGTTACAGTTTTCAGCAGCGTTTTTGCGCCGGAGTTTGGGTCAATTGAATGCAGGGCGATCGGCATATTTGCAGCCGGACAGCCGCGGGCTGTATCGAGAACGTGAGTAGTAAGTTTTCCTGACATTTTTTATTCAAGAAGGAAGAAGGAAGAAGGAAGAGGGATGATATCATGTCCGGTCGATCGACCGCGATTTTCGTAGGGGCTCGCCTCACCAACAATACTTGCCAAGAATTGACAATCTCAAAAACCCGCCCCAACCGGGATATTATGGTTAATCGATCGGACATGATATGAGGGATGAGTAGGGACACAACACTGCTGTGTCCTGGGAATTATCTGTTTGTATTAGTGTAGCGGGCCTGCTGAGATGACTTTGACGATCGCATCTGTGACATCAGTCGGCCGTTCATACGCTAATTGTTGATACCACTTTTCTGTTACAACTGGATCTTTACCGTGTATTTGTTCCGCGCGCTGTCGGGCTTTTTCAACAACTGCATTCGCCCGCTGTTTGCGCTCGGTTTCGTAACGTTTGAGCGCGTATTCTACGCCCAAATTCGTACTCAAAAGGTAGTTACTGAGTACCAGCCCGTCTTCCATCGCCTGACAGCCTCCCTGGCCGAGATCCGGGCAGGTGGCGTGGGCCGCATCTCCCAGCAAAGCCACTCTACCGCGAACGAAGCTGTCGATCGGCCCTACGTCGTGAATTTCCGGCCGCGCCACTGCTGCTGGATCGAAAGTATCTATCAGCAATTGCACGGGTTCGGCCCAACCTTTAAAATGTTCTTTAAGTTCGGCTTTGTAATTGTCGGGATTGGCGGGAGTACCTTTGGGCAAGGGAACATCTAAGAAAAAGTAAAATCGATCGCCCGCGACTGGCATCATTGACGCCCGTTTGTGCTCGCCGACATATATCGCCCAAGTGTTTTTCGGCGCTAGTTCTTCCGCTGCGGGTACTAACCCGTTCCAGTTGATATAACCGCCGTATTTCGGCTCTACTTCGCGGCCCAATATATACGTGCGCAAAATCGAGCGAACCCCGTCAGCCGCCACTAACAAATCGCCCCGCGCTTTGTCTCCGTTTTCAAAGATTGCTGTTACTCCGCTTTCGTCTTCTTCTACAGAAATACACTTGCGATCGAGCTTGACTTTTCCCTTAAAAGCTGCTAGCAACATATTCTGCAAATCGCGGCGGGCAACGGGATAGGGGCGCTGACCGACTTGTTGAATTAGCGGCATTAAATCGATGTCATTCAGCAGTTCGCCGGTTTTGGTGCGGTATTCCATGCGCTCCATAAGCCCGCCAATTTTTGCCATTTTTTCGCCTAAGCCCAAGCGGTTGAGAACTTTGACGCCGTTCGACCACAGGGAGATGCCGGCTCCTGCGGGGCGCAGTTCTTTTACGCGATCGTAAATTTCAACTTCATAGCCCGCTTGTTCGAGGGCAATTCCCGCAGTTAAGCCGCCAATTCCCGCACCGATAATGACAACTTTTAAGTCGTGCATTCTGTGTTTCTCCTGCTGACTGACATTTTATTTCCAGAACTCATAACAGTTAAATAAATCTTGTTTCCCGTCTGCCCGAATTTTGAAACTCACTATATTTTATAATACCATAATGGCTGTTTTTACTGTATCGTAAATTACTAATTTATGCGGTTTTAGGCAAATTGCGATCGGCTTTGGTGTCAACCTAAGTTCAAACCCAGTCACAGATTGCTGTTTGACCATTAAACTTAGATCCCCCCTAACCCCCCTTAATAAGGGGGGGACAAGAGCCTTCTCAAAGTCAACCCCTACTCCCCTTTTTAAGGGGGATTTAGGGGGATATGGACTCGAATGAAAGCGATATTCCTCATGTGTTTTAGACTTAAGTTGACACCAATGAGGCAGTGCCGTTTCCCTACTTTGGGTATCTTACTCAACTATAAACTTTGTGAGTTCGCCGAGATTTTGCTGAATCGTATTTGTCCCGCGCAGGTGAGAAAGGTGTGAACCTCCGTACAAAAAGCTATTCAAACTAACTTGATAATTTTGCTGAACTGCTAAATCCAGCCACAAATTGTTAATCGCATCTCCGGGTTTATAGTCTGGAATGTTGTGCTGGTAGTAAGGAAAACTGTCTATACAAGTATTGAAAAAGTTCTTGCGCCCGCAATGCTTTAAATACTGATATCGCGGTTTGAATTCTGTTTGATTTTCCAATACTGTATATATAGTATCTGCGAGAGATTCTGGGTCAAATTTGGCGTAAAGACCCGCACCTTCCGGGAAAACTGGCGAGTTTCCTCTGGCGTATTGGTTAAATTCTTCAAAACAAATTACTGGTACGTTGCAACTCATGGCTTCGGTAATTCCTCGGTTTTTTCCTTCGAGGAGGGAACCGAGGACGAATGCTTGGGCTCGCGAATAATATGTGGGTATTTCGCTGTAGTAGTCAACTCTGGGCACTAAGTTAATGTAGTCGGAGGGATTGGTTAAAATTTCCTCGACTTGTCGCCATTCTTTTAATGCGTACTCGTCGAGAGTTTTCAGGTTGCTAGCATCAAATTCGTGGCCGGTGACTACTGTTAGTTTTATCGGTTTTTGCGGATATTTTTGGCGGTAAACTTTTAAGGCCTTGGCTATGATTGGCAAATTTTTTTCTTCGGAAATTCGCGCGACGGCTAGCAAGTCGATGTCTTTGGCGGGGACGTTGCGCGGGGAAATTAAGTATTCGTTGATGAAGTCGGTGTCTTGCAGTGGTATGATTGGTTTGTGGGCGCGATCGACATAAGTTTCGCGAAACCACTTTTCTCGCTGCGGGTTTTTGTATAAACTGGAGTAGGCGTCAGCTATGGGGGCCCAGGAGTAGGAGATTCCGGGGGAATAGGTGAAGGAGAAAAATACTGAGGAAAGTTGGGGAAATAGTTTGTTTATTAGTTCGACTCCTTCGCTGAAGTAAATTCCTTTGATGAAACGCCCTTCGTAAAATAGTGGGGGAAGCAAGACGTAGAAACTGACGGTATCGAAGCGGTGGGGTTGGTCTTCAAATATCTCCCAGCTAAAGGCGTCTAAGTCTGCATAGATTTCGGCGATTGGTTTGTTGATGTGGGGGTTGCGTAAATATGGTTTTTGTCGATCGTAGTTTCCGCGTACCATATAATTCTGAGTGTGAGTATCTAGCTTTTTTTATTTAACCGCAGAGGGCGCAGAGGGCGCAGAGGAGAAGAGAAGAGAGTTATTCACAAGTCTCCACGGGTTGTTCTAGTGATTCATTGTCGCCTATTGTGAGGGCGAGTTGGTAGATTTGGCGGCGGGGGAGGGATGTTTGTTGCGCTAGCTGGCGGCTGGCTTGGGAACGACTTATGCCTTCGGCAATTAATGTTTGCAATTCTGCTTTAATTGCGTCTTCGGAAAATATTGGGGCGGCTGTTTGAATGCCGGCTATTACGAGGGTAAATTCTCCCTGGGGTTCGCGATTGGTGTAAAGTTCGATCGCACTTTCTATACTACCACGCCAAAACTCTTCGTGCATTTTAGTTAATTCTCTTGCCAGCACAATCTGTCTGTCGCTTCCCAAACTATTTGCTAAATCTTGTAAAGTTTGTCGCAATCGGTGGGGAGATTCGTATAATATTATAGTGCGGGATTCTATTTGCAAAGCTTCTAAACTTTGTTGGCGTTCTTGACCTTTCACGGGTAAGAATCCTTCAAATACAAATCTCTCTGTGGGTAATCCTGATGCAGTTATGCCAACTATGCAGGCGGTCGGGCCGGGAATCGGAATAATGTTAATATTAGCATCGGCGCAAGCTTTCACTAACTCGTATCCGGGGTCAGAAATTCCCGGCATTCCGGCATCGGTGACGAGGGCGATATCTTTGCCTAAATGCAGTTTGTCGAGGAGTTCGGGCAGTCGCTGCTGTTGGTTGTGTTCGTGATAGCTGATTTGGGGGGTTTTGATTTGGAAATGTTGCAAAAGTTTGCCTGTATGGCGGGTATCTTCGGCAGCGATGAAGTCTACTGTTTGCAAGATTCGGATGGCGCGAAATGTCATGTCTTCGAGGTTGCCGATCGGGGTTCCTACGATGTAAAGTGTTCCTGTATTGGGATTTGCTTGCATTTTAAGATTGGGATTTTTTAACGATGGGACACGGGCGGGACGCCCATGCCACAGGCCCATGCCACAGGCCCATGCCACAGGCCCATGCCACACATTTAAGAAGATATGAAAACGGGATTGTTTTTGGGATTAGCGACTTTAGATTTAGTTTATTTGGCCGGGAAGCCTCCGGGTGAAAATCAGAAAGTTGTTGCTTCTGATTGTACCATTGCTGCGGGCGGGCCGGCGGCAAATGCTGCGGTCACTTTTAGCTATTTGGGGAATGCGGCGGTATGGGCTGGTGTTTTGGGCACTCACGCGATCGCCCAATTAATTCGTGCAGACTTAGCGGAGTATAATGTCAGGATAATCGATTTGGAACCGGGGCGATCGCACTCGCCGCCAGTTTCCTCGATTATTGTAACTGAAGCAACGGGCGATCGATCGGTAATTTCGATTAATGCTACTAAATCTCAGGTTGACCGTCAAGCAATTAACCCGGATATTTTAACATCAGTTAATATTGTACTGCTTGACGGACATCAAATCGCAGCCAGCCAAGAAATTGCTCAACTTGCCAAGTCAAAAAACATTCCCATTCTCCTCGACGGCGGCAGTTGGAAACCCGGATTAGAGGAAATATTGCCTTTCGTTGAATGGGCTGTATGTTCGGATAACTTTCATCCCCCCAACTGCGACAATTCCGAACAAGTCTTTGCTTACCTGTCAGCAGCCGGAATTTCCCATATTGCCATCACTCGCGGCGAAAAATCAATTTTATACCTCAGCAATGGCAGTTACGGCACTATAGAAATACCTCAAATCCAAGCCACAGACACTTTAGGCGCCGGCGACATCTTTCACGGCGCTTTCTGTCACTACATTTTGCAAAATAACAACTTTACAGATACTCTCACCGCAGCAGCTAAAATCGCTTCCCATTCCTGCAAAAACTTCGGAACCCGCGACTGGATGAATAAGAGTTAATTTTCAATTAAAATTAACCAAAGTATCCGGGGAAAACCCCTCCCAGCTAGAAAACTTGAACTGGCAACACCTGTTAAGTTAAAATCCTAATAACAACCTTGACAAAAATTGTCAACTCCTTCCCTCTCTTCCTTCGCGCCCTTAGCGCCTTCGCGGTTCGTTAAAATTGCTATATTAGTAAAACAACCTCAAACCAAACCAAAGAGTCCCACAACAACATACCCGAATCATGTCTGACACCCAACCCCTAACTATCACCCTTCCCCCTTTGCGGATTACCCTAACAGAACAACAGCAAGTTAACCTAGAATGGCTGACACAAAACTTGCCAAATCTACTCACCCCAAGCAAACAAGAAGTCCCCGACAATATGAAACAGTGGGTGGCGGCCAACAAATTATTAAATCAACCCGACGCCGAAATCATTCAAGCCTTAATAAATACCGGCATAGATGCGGAAACAGCCACCGCAGAAGTGAGGGAAATATCCTCTCATCCCTACTTCCAAGCAGGTAGCCATTACGTGCAGTTATTGCAGAAATTAGAATCGCATCTCAGGATTAACAATCAATTAGCTGCATTGTCTTCCAAATTTGGCACAATCGAACGCAAAAGCAGCCTTTCCAGAGAGTATTTCCTCGAAAATTACTACGCCAAAAATACTCCAGTAATTATTACCAATATCATGCACAACTGGAAAGCATTGCAGTTGTGGACGCCGGAGTATTTGCAAGAAAAATATGGCGATGCAGAGGTGCAAATTCAAGCCAACCGCAATTCCGACCCGAATTACGAAATCAAGATAGAAAATCACAAAAAAATTGTTTTGTTCCGCAAATATGTAGAGATGGTGGTCAAGGGCGGGCCTAGCAACGACTACTACATGGTTGCTAATAACCAAACTCTTGAAAGAGAGGAATTTAAACCCCTATTCAACGACATTGAAATATTCCCAGAATACCTCAATCCAACGGATACAAAAGGCAGAGTTTTCTTTTGGTTCGGCCCGAAAGGCACGATTACACCGCTGCACCATGACCCAGTTAATTTAATTTTAGCTCAAGTGTCGGGTCGCAAACTAATTAAGTTGATTTCTCCCCAACAAACACCTCTGCTTTACAATCACGTCGGAGTTTTTAGCAAGGTGGATGGCGAAAATCCCGATTATGACAAATACCCGCTTTACAGAGATGCGAAAATTATTGAAGTCATTTTGGAACCGGGAGAGGCTATCTTTATTCCTGTTGGTTGGTGGCATCATGTAAAATCATTGGAGGTTAGTATTTCGGTTTCGTTTACTAATTTTGTGTTTCCTAATTATTATGAATGGAAATATCCTCATATTAATTGGTAATTATCAAGCGGGCGAATATAATTCGCTGCTACACATACAAAGTCCGCCTACGCGGACTAAGAGAATAAAAGATGTCTCGTTCTCTCGTTCTCTCGTTACTAGGCTCTGCCTGGTAACGCATATCTAGAGGCTCTGCCTCCGATTCTACTAATAGGAAAAGGAAGGCTCGGCTCCAGATTTTGCCAACAGGAAGAAGGAGGCAGAGCCTCCGGGTAGGCATTCCCAGGCAGAGCCTGGGAACGAGTAAACAGGAAGAAGGAGGCAGAGCCTCCGGGTAGGCATTCCCAGGCAGAGCCTGGGAACGAGTAAGGGGCGGGCACGGGGGCACCGGCCCTACAGAAGTCTGGGTTAATCGGCGTTTATCTGCGGTTCAAAAAAAAATAAATTCATGAAAACTCTCGAAGAAATCAGCGAAATTGCCCGATCGATCGCCTGGAGTGCATCAGATATCCTACAATCCTATTATCGGCAGGATTCCAACACTCCTAACCTCGACATCCAAGAGAAAAAAGATGGCCCCGTCACCGCCGCCGATGTCGCTGTCAACTCTTACATTCTCGACGAATTGCAGTCGGCTTTAGGGAATGCAGAATTTGGCTATCTCAGCGAAGAAACTTACAAATCTTATTTAGAAAAAAACGGTCAAATTCCCTTACGTCAAAGTTGGGTTTGGATTATTGACCCTTTGGATGGAACGCGAGATTTTATTGACAGGACAGGTGAATTTGCCGTTCACATTGCTTTAGCGTTCGAGGGAAGACCGGTATTGGCAGTTGTGGCTTGGCCCGAACAGCAAAAGATTTATTACGCAATCCGCGATGCGGGTGCTTTTATGGAAAGTCGGGACGGTTCTACGGTCAAATTGCAGGTTTCGGCGCGAAATATAGTGGCAGATTTATCTATAGTAACCAGCCGCAGTCACCGGGGCGATCGCTTTAATCAATTGTTACAAAAACTGCCTTGTCAAAATCAAATAGCTGTCGGTAGTATCGGCTGTAAAATTGCAACTATTGTGGAACAAAAGGCTGATGTTTATATTGCGCTTTCGGGAAAGTCTGCGCCTAAAGATTGGGATTTAGCGGCGCCGGAATTAATTTTGACTGAAGCGGGCGGCCGATTTACTCGTTTTGACGGTTCTACTTTGCAATATAACCGGGGAGATGTGAGTCAGTGGGGGGGATTGTTGGCGAGTAACGGTTGCTGTCACGCTGCTTTGTGCGGGCAAGCGGATGAGATTTTAGCGGGGATAGATGGGACCTTGGGCTAGTCACAAGTTTCGTAGGTGCGTTAGAAGAGTGTATTTTCTGCACGACTAATTGCTGACGCACCCTAAAGTATGTATCAAAATTGCTGAGTTTGAAATTTCTGTACAATTGTACTTACGTTTCACAAATATTTGTGGTAAATCAATCTAGCATTCGTTACAGTAATAATACTTAAGTATTTTCCATATCTTTATCAAAATTTTAATTAACCAGGTATTTTTTAAGAAAAATTTACATATTTTCTGTAAAAAAACTGTTATGGTTACGACAAAAGATGAGGACTCACCGGGTTTGTACGGAGAAAGGGTGTGTCTCTATAAATAAAAATTGATAGATAGTTTCGGACGCCAGTCACGAAATAGCGGAGTTTTTGTATTTTTTTAACCCCCAGTAGGTGCAGTATGCCAAATTTAAATAATCAAGTTTCACCAAGTGCGATCGCCTTTATCGACACTCAAGTTGAAGATTATCAAAGTTTGATTGCCGGGATAAAACCGGGTACAGAAGTAGTCGTTTTGGATGGGAATAAAGATGCGATCGACCAAATTACTGAAATTTTAGCTCTTCGTACCAATATTGACAGCATTCACATCATTTCTCACGGCAGTCCAGGCAGCTTGCAACTGGCCGACGTTCGCTTTAGTTTAGATGATATAGAGTGCGATCGGAATTCTCTACAGCAGTGGTTTTCGCCACGAACCGACTCAATCCCCAACAATCGACCTCACATTCTTTTGTACGGGTGCAACGTAGCAGCAGGCGAGACAGGTAAAGCATTTGTCAAACGCCTGAGTGAGTTAACCGGCGCTAGTGTTGCTGCTTCGCAAAACCTCACCGGAAGTGCAGCAAAAGGCGGCGACTGGTTCCTAGAAGTAACATCAGGGAAAATTGCCACACCTTTAGTATTTCGGCCAGAAGTGCTGGCGGCTTACAGCCACGTTCTCTCCAGCTTCAGTACGGCTACTAACTTTAGTGCGGGCTTTTCGCCGACGGCAACTCCTGTTTCGATTGATACGGGCGACTTTAACAGCGATGGTTTCCCCGACTTAGCCGTGCTCAACCTCAACTCCAGAGATATTTCCATATTGTTGGGGACAGGTACGGGCAGCTTTGGTACTGCTACTAACTTATTTAACCCCGGTAACGAGATTCCCAATTCCATTGCAGTGCGCGACTTTAATGGAGACAGCAAACTCGATTTAGCTGTAGCGAATCCTCTCAGTGGCGCTAATGGCAATTTCATTTCCATCCGGCTGGGGACAGGTACTGGCACTTTTGGCAATCCTACCAACTTAGGTCAAGGGATAAATCCTCGATCAATCGCAGCGGGCGACTTTAATGGAGATAGCAAGTTAGATTTAGCCACAGCCCCTTTGAGTGGCAACAACCTTTCAATTCTTTTGGGAGACGATACCGGTAGCTTTAGCACTCCCGCTACCATTAATACAGGAGCATCTCTTACTATTGCCACAGCCGACTTGAACGGCGACGGCAAACTCGATTTAGTCACCTCGAACAATAGCGCCACTAACAATATTTCAGTTTTGTTAGGAGATGGTACGGGCAACTTTAGCGCCCCCGTTAACTTTAGCGCGGGGACAGGGAATCACTTTGTCGTTACAGGCGACTTTAATGGTGACAGCAAACTCGATCTTGCCGTATCGAACACGGCTTCTAACAACGTTTCAGTCTTGTTGGGGGATGGTACGGGTAATTTTGGTACTGCTACCAACTTTAGTGTCGGATCATCTCCCGAATCTGTGGTTGCGGGGGACTTTAATGGCGACGGCAAAACCGATTTATCCGCGTCTAACGGCGGAGATAACAATGTCTCAGTCTTGTTGGGAGATGGTACTGGCAGTTTTGGTACTGCAGTCAATTTTAGTGTAGGAACTATTCCCCGTTCGATCGCAGCGGGAGATTTTAATGCTGACGGCAAGTTGGATTTAGCTACGCCGAACTTTACCTCTAAAGATGTCTCAATTCTGCTAAATACACCCAATACAGTTAATTTTGGTACTGCAACTTACAGTGGCACAGAAGGAACAACAGACACAGTAGTTAATATTCCCGTCACCATCAGCGGCGGCACTCCCTTTGCCGATGTAATTGTACCAATTGTCATCGACTCCAGCAGCACAGCCACCGAAAATTCAGACTACACCTTTTCGCCTACTACTGTTACATTCCCCGCCGGCACTACTACTCTCACCCAGAATGTTGCATTTACTATCAAACCCGACAATCTCCCTGAAAACGCCGAAACCGCAATCCTCAACTTTGGCACAATCACCGGAGGCATTGCCGGTACAACCCCTCAAACAACACTAACTATTGCAGCAAACGGTACAGTTTCTTATGCCATTGCTGCCGGTACTCCCAGCATTCTTGAAGGCAATAGCGGCACAAAACCTCTGACTTTCACCGCCACTCGCAGCGGCAACACAGGCGGGGCAAGTAGCATCAATTATACGATCGCCGGCACAGCTACAAACATCAGCGATTACAACAACATCGGTGGCACTTCAGGGGCAACTGCTGTTACTGGCACCATTAATTTTGCCGCCGATGAAACATCCAAAACTATTACTCTCGATGTATTAGGCGACACCCTAGTTGAACCGGACGAAACTATTGCCGTCACCCTGTCAAATCCCACCAGCCCAGGCGTAACACCGACAATTACCACTGCTACTGCTACCACAACTATTACTAATGATGACACTGCCGGTTTCACAGTTAACCCAATATCGGGATTAACTACAAGTGAAGTTGGTGGCAAGGCAGAATTTACAGTCAAACTCAACGCTCAACCTACTGCTGACGTTACCATCGGTTTGAGGAGTGACAATGTTGCAGAAGGAACAGTTTCAACTAATAGCTTAACTTTCACTCCTGCTAACTACAATCAACCGCAAACAATAACGGTGAGTGGTGTTAACGATTTAGTAGCTGATGGCCCTAAACCTTACAAAATTGTCACGGCTGCTGCTGTGAGTACCGATGTTAATTACACTAACCTCGATCCTGAAGATGTCACCGTCACCAACAGTGACAATGAAACTCCGGGAATTACGGTGAATCCGACGGCGGGATTAACTACTGGTGAATCTGGCACAAAGGCTAACTTTACTGTGGTTTTGAATACTAAGCCAATCGCTGATGTGACTATCGGTTTGAACAGTGACAATGTTGCAGAAGGAACAGTTTCGACTAATAGCTTAACTTTCACTCCTGCTAACTGGAATACACCGCTGCCGGTGACAGTAACAGGGGTTGACGATAGCATTGTTGACGGCAATATTGGCTACAAGATTCTCACGGCGGCTACTGTTAGTACAGATCCGATTTACAACAACAAAGATGTAGCGGATGTTAGCCTCAGCAATAAAGACGATGATACGGCTGGTGTTTCTATTACTCCCACGGCAACAACTGCTACTGAAGGCGGTGCGAATGGCAGTTATGCGCTCAAATTAACGTCGGAGCCGATCGCCCCTGTAACTATCACTCTCACAACAGGTAATGAGATAGAGGCGCTCGCCCCTGTGACTTTCACTGCGGAAAATTGGGGTGTCGCTCAAACCCTTACGGTGAAAGCTTTTGACGATACAATTCTGGAAGGGGCGCACAGCGGTAATATCACTCACAATGTGAGTAGCACTGATGCTAAGTATAATGGGATTGGGGTTCCAGGGGTGACAGTGGCGATCGCAGATAACGACACTGCACCGACACCGCCGACACCGACACCGACACCGACACCAACACCAGTTATAGTCGAGCCGCCGACGCCGCCGACACCGACACCAACACCAGTTATAGTCGAGCCGCCGACGCCGCCGACACCGACACCAACACCAGTTATAGTCGA
>NZ_JAUBTT010000093.1:0-9613 GCF_036705125.1 Microcoleus sp. B7-D4 | reverse complement strand
GCCCCCGACACCGCCGACACCGACACCAACACCAGTTATAGTCGAGCCCCCGACACCGCCGACACCGACACCGACACCAGTTATAGTCGAGCCCCCGACACCGCCGACACCGACACCGACACCAGTTATAGTCGAGCCGCCGACACCGCCGGCACCGACACCGACACCAGTTATAGTCGAGCCGCCGACACCGCCGACACCGACACCCCCTGCTATCATCAACACACAGAATAATTGGTGTGGCTTAGAAGCTGGATTGAACAAACTTGAAAACATCCTTGACGACCAGCTAAATACAATTAAACTACCCATAGTTGGTTCCCTCAAGAACATTGCCCCCAATTTTATTGACAGCTTCAAAAATAAGTTAGTCGATGCGGTTAAAAATGGGGTAAATCAAACTACCGAGCAGTTAGAAACTACTTTGGGCAATGTACTTGGAGCTGATTTCAACGTCAAAGTCGATCGCAATTCTACTCAAGATGAAAGCACTTTACTAATTACTCTGGGTAAAGCATATCAAGGCGATGCTAATTTAGCCCAAAATTTAGGGATGCCTGGATTAGGTTTGACTACGGATGGGAAAGCTAAATCGACAGCAAATTTTGATTTGGCGATCGCTGTGGGTGTTCATAAAGATTTTGGTTGCTTCATAGATACCGACAAAACCAAGCTTACAGCTAATTTTGACGCCGGAATAGATGACAAATCTAAGGGGCAAGCTAATTTAGGCGTTTTACAACTTGACCTGAATAATAATCCTCAAAAACCCACTAAAGCTGAGGCTAAACTTGCCGTCAATTTGAAGGATTTGGATAATTTGGGAGGTGCGAATGATGGATCTCGCTTAACTCTCTCAGAACTTGGTGGTAACTATCAGTTAGCAGATTTGTTCAATGCTACCTTAACTGCTAACGCTAATCTCGGTCTCCAAGCTAAAACTAGCATTAACAGCAATCCTGCTTTTCCTTCCTTAAGTTTTGACCTGGGCGCTAATTGGCAGGCTATTAATTATACCAACGGTCAATTAACTGCACCGCAAAATCCAACAATTAACATTGATAACGCCTCTTTTAACTGGGGGCAAACATTACAAGGGTTGGAAACAAGCTTGACTCAGCTTCAAGACAGTCTCAATCAAAATTTACTGGAAGTAAAACTGCCAATTTTAGGGAAATTAAAAGATGTAATTCCCGGAGATTCTAGTGCTTTGACTTTCCTGAATACAGTCAAGGAGAGTACAATAAATGAGTTGAAGTTAGTTAGCGATCGTACTCTCAGTTCAACCCTCACTTCTCTTGTCCAAGACTCGCTAGATGGCAATTTCAACTCCGAAGCATTAGGGGCAAAATTAACTTCTCAATTTGCCCAGAAATTTTCTGAACAAATTGCCAACAACCTACAAGCAGGATTAACCAAATATTTTCCTTCCAAAAAACTCTTTGGCTTTTTAGATTGGCCTAGTTTGAGGGTAATTGGTAACGGTACTCCAGATGACATTAATCTGCAAATTTCCCTAGACAAAAACTATGAATTCCCAGATGTTAACCTTTCTGGAGACTTAGGACTTCCAGCATTAGGTTTGGACGTAAATGGCAAAGCACAATCCAAATTTGACGGTAACTTATCATTAGGATTTGGCGTCAATAAAGATTTTGGCTTCTATGTTGACACCAACAAAACCAAACTGGACGCAAATGTAGAAGCTGGTCTAGATAATAATTTCAATGCCAAAGGTCAATTAGGATTTTTCCAAGTAGACCTTGCCAACAATAAGGACAATCCTACCAAAGTTGAAGCAAAATTTGCCGTCAAATTAAAAGATTTAGATAATTTGGGAGGTGCGAATGATGGATCTCGCCTAACCTTCCCAGAACTGACTAGCAACTATCAGTTGTCAGACTTATTGAATCCTACCTTAAATAGTAGTGCTAATCTCGGTCTGCAAGCTAAAACTAGCGTTAACGGCAATCCGGCTATCCCTTCCTTTGACTTTGACCTTGGAGTTAATTGGCCGATCGTCAATTACGCTAACGGTGAATTAACCGGGCCGCAAAAACCCAGTGTTGAGTTCAAGAATATGCAGCTCGACTTGGGAAGCTTTATTACGGGTTTTGCTAAACCTGTCATCACCAAAGTCAATGATGTTGTGAAGCCGGCTCTTCCTATAATCAATGCACTGGAGAAGGATATTAAACTGCTGTCTGAATTCAAGGCGATCAGGAAGTTCTTCGACCAAGACCGCGATGGCAAGGTGACGCTGATCGAAATGGGTGCGACTCTCACAGGCACAACGATCGATGATCGATTCCTAGATGCCCTTCAGTACATCGGCCAAGCAAGTGATTTGCTCAATAGTTTTTCATCTCAAGAGGAGAAAATTGCTATAGATTTAGGTGACTACGCGATCGATTTCGATGCCACAGATCCCAATGCTGATACCAAAACTGCTAATACAACTCAAACCAAAACCGCCACATCTCCCACTGACCAAGCTAAATCAAATTCAAAGGGCAACACTCAAGAGTTGCTTTCCCTCTTTGACAAGATGGATGGGCTGAGTTTTCCTATCTTGAGAGAGCCTCAAGTTGCCATCGACTTGCTGATGGGTAAACCAGATGTCAACCTGTTCGACTATAAAGTGCCAAAGCTCGATTTTAATTTCAGTATTAATAGAAAGTTTCCTATCTACTCCATTCCTGTTGTAGATGTAGGTGTCAACGGCAAGTTA
Organism: Microcoleus sp. B7-D4; assembly: GCF_036705125.1. Classification (NCBI taxonomy): domain Bacteria; kingdom Bacillati; phylum Cyanobacteriota; class Cyanophyceae; order Oscillatoriales; family Microcoleaceae; genus Microcoleus; species Microcoleus sp. B7-D4. Next base: position 6,882 of record NZ_JAUBTT010000093.1, on the reverse strand, counting down.
CAGGGAAACTTTGAAGCTAAAGCTAACTTTGGTTTCGGCTTTGATACCTCTGGACTTTCTCAATGGAAACAATCTGGCTTTAATGCCTCAGATGCCTATAAAGTTCTTGATGGTTTTTATGTAAGCGATCGCGAAAATGCAGATGGTACAGGATCGGATGTTAATGAACTCAAGCTTAATGCTAGTATTTCGGCTGGGGGCGGAGTTGATATTGCAGTGGCAAATGCCTACCTCACGGGTGGAATTAAGGCTAATGCTAAATTAGACTTGCTCGACGTGGGAGAAGGGTTTGTTCCCTTTAGAGGAACGGGTGATGGCAAAATTCGCGGTTCCGAAATTACTTCCCGCATCAGCAACCCCCTGAGCCTGTTTGAAGTTAATGGTGACGTGAAAGCTGCCCTAGATTTTAAGGCTGAGTATTGGACTTTCTGGGATGGCTGGGAAACAGCTTACAAGAGGCGCCTAGGTGAAATAAAACTGGCTGACTTCCGATTGGGAAGTGGTTCGACGCGCAAGAGTCGCGCCATTGATGGTTACATCACTGGTGGAACAGTCTTCTTCGATGCCAACTTCAATGGGCTGCAAGATGATAATGAACCCTTCGCTTTTACCAACCCTGATGGCAGCTTCGACCTCACGATAGAACTAGAAAAATTCGACAACAATAAAGATAGCAAGATCGACTATACCGAAGGTAAAATTGTCATCACCGACGGGATAGATATCTCGACCTATTTGCCCCTAGAGACACAGTTGTCTTCTACTCCAGAGTCAGAGGTGGTGACACCTTTAACTACCGTCATCGCTGAGTTAGCCCAGCAAGGCACTGACCCTGAAACTGCTGAAACTCAAGTGAAATCAGCGCTGGGTCTGCCGGCTGATGTTGATTTGGGCAGCTACGATCCTTTGGAGGCGATCGCCAATAACGATCCCAAGGGTGTGGCGGTTTATGCAGCACACGCTCAGGTACAAAATACCATTGTTTTAGTCACCGATTTAATTACCGGTGCTTCAACTACCGCGAAAAATGAGATTGCCAAGAGCGTAATTTCTGCGGTTGCCAATCAAATTAAATCTGGCACTCTCGACTTCAGCAATTCCACACAAGTGCAGGCGATTATTGAGTCGGCGACGAGTCAACTGCAAGTACCGCAACTCTCTAGTATTGCTTCGGATGCTGCCCAAATTATTGCCGAGGGAAATCAGCGAATAAAGGCGATCGCATCCAGCAATTCCTCGCCCTCAGATGCCGCGACAGAAATCGCCCGCATCCAAAAAGTTGCACAAGGACAAGTAGCCCAAGATTTACTGCAAGTTGCAGCCGGGAATAAAACGATTCAGTCGGCAATTTCCGAAAATACTGGTGCATCTCTAAATACCAAAATTCAGTCGGCGACAGCTAACAATCCAACAGTCCGTAATACTTTAGATACTGATGACTCCAGTACACCATCTACACCCGATGAACCATTCCCAGAAAGCGGTATTGAATTAGTTAAAGATGGGGAAAATACTACCGAAAGCACCGATGGCGATGATACCCTCATGGGCAGCGCTAGCGATGATATATTGCGCGGTAAAAAAGGAAATGACTTGCTGTTTAGCCTTGATGGCAATGATTGGATGAATGGCAATCAGGGGAACGACTTAACAGATGGTGGAATTGGTGACGATACGCTTTACGGCGGAAAGGGTTTTGATACCTTGACTGGTGGTGCGGCTAGTGATTTCCTTTCTGGCAATCGGGGTGAAGATATCCTAATTGGTGAAAAAGCCGACGATACCCTCTACGGCGGTCAAGGCAATGATTTTCTGGTAGGAGGTGAGGGTAACGATTTCCTCAGTGGCGATTTGGGTGATGATACCTTAGTAGGGGATGTAGGGAGCGATCGCTTCTTATTATCTACCAATTCTGGTATTGATACTGTTGCTGACTTTGAAGTCGGTCAAGACTTGTTAGTGTTGGGTAACGGGTTGACTTTCTCGCAATTAGCCATTGTCCAAGATAGCGATGCAACATTAATCCGGTTTGCACAAACAGGGGAGATTTTAGCCTCTCTCACCGGAGTTTCTGCTAGCAGCATCAGTGCCGTTAATTTCGGATTGATTTAAGAAGGATGTGGGTTCAAGCACTTATTCTATCGGAGTTTGAAGTAAGTCCGCGCGTGCGAAGCTATCCCGTAGGGAATCGCCCGTAAAGATGGTAACGAATAAGTTTTAGGGGCGGGTTTTACGGGAAATAATTGCCTAATACCAATTATCCCGTAAACCCGCCCCCACCCTTGCGAAAGTCCGCTAGGGCTTGAAACGAACGGCCCAACCGCATGGCAGATATGTATCAAAAATCCCGTTCTTAATATTTCAGTATAATGACACTTGCTATTGAAATGTTTTTGTGTTATCTCATCCACCTCGCGCTGGCTTATCCGTAATATTACTTAATAAAATTCCCCATCTTTATCAAAACTTTAAATAAAAAGGTGTTTATAAAGAAAACTTTATAGATATTCTCTAAAAAAACAGTTATGGTTACTACAACCTTCAGAAAGTGTTTCGGATGCAAGTCGCGAAACAGGGAAATCCTTGTCTTTTTTTAGCTATTAGTAGGTGCATTATGCCAAATTTAAATAATCAAGTTTCACCAAGTGCGATCGTCTTTATCGATACTAAAGTTGAAAATTATCAAAGTTTGATTGCAGGGGTAAAACCGGGTACGGAAGTAGTCGTTTTGGATGGGAATAAAGATGCGATCGACCAAATTACTGATATTTTAGCTCTTCGTACCAATATTGACAGCATTCACATAGTTTCTCACGGTGCTCCGGGCAGCTTGCAATTGGGTAATGGCTGCTTGAGTGCAGATAATGTGGAAACTTATTCCGAGAAATTGCAGCAGTGGCGGAGTGCTTTAAGTGTTGATGCGGACATTCTCATTTACGGTTGTAATGTCGCATCATCACCTCGCACTTACCCGAAAGTCCGCCAGGGAATGAATTCCCTGTCTCAAAGCTCAAGTCGGTTGAAACCGACTGGTAACAACCTCAATAAACAGTCCCTAAGCGAGGACTTTCGCTATGAGACGGGGGTTGAAACGAACGGCGGATCGGATGAATACGCCATAGATGATGAACAGGCGAGAGATATAGACGGTGTAGCCTTCATCCAACGGATTGCCCAACTCACAAATACAAACGTTGCAGCTTCCCAAAACCTCACGGGAAGTGTAGCCAAAGGCGGCGACTGGGAACTGGAAGTCAGAACCGGGGAAATAGAAACGCCGCTGGCATTTGAAGCCGAAGTATTAGCAGGTTACGAGTATGTTTTGAATAGTTTTGGTGCTGCAACTAATTTTGGCGCGGGGGGGCAGCCGCAATTCGTCGGCGTAGGAGACTTCAACGGCGACACCAAGCCTGACTTAGCCGTGCCGAATCGTGTCGCTAACGTTTCTATCTTATTAGGGACAGGTACAGGCACCTTTAGTGCTCCCACTAATTTTCCTGTGGGACAATATGCCTTTGCTGTGACGGTGGCAGACTTTAATGGAGACACCAAGCTTGACCTAGCCGTTGCCAACTGGGGGAGTAATAACGTCTCAATTTTGTTAGGAACAGGGACAGGCAGTTTTGGTACAGCTACCAACTTTAACGTCGGGTCGAGTCCTTGGTCAGTTACGTCCGGCGACTTCAATGGAGATGGCAAGATTGACCTAGCCACAGCCAACATTGACTCAAACAATGTCTCTATTCTATTAGGGACAGGTACAGGCAGCTTTAGTGATCCCACGAACTTTATCGTCGGGACAAAACCCCAGTCTGTATCTGTAGGCGACTTTAACAAAGACGGCAAACTTGACCTAGCTACGGCGAACTTTACCTCAAACAATGTCTCGATTCTATTGGGGACAGGCACGGGTAGCTTTGGCACTGCCACTAATTTTAGTGTGGGAACAAACCCCTATTCTGTTGCTGTGCAAGATTTTAATGGGGATGCCAACCCTGACATAGCTACAGCCAACGAAGGCTCTAATAATGTATCGGTACTGTTAGGGAATGGCACAGGTGGCTTTGGGACTAACACTAACTTTGCTGTGGGGACAGGGCCTCGTTCCGTTACTGTAGGTGACTTTAACGCCGACGGCAAAATTGACTTAGCTACAGCGAACGGTGTTAGCAGCTCGACCCCTGTGGCTAATAACCTCTCGGTTCTGTTGGGGACAGGCACTGGTACTTTTAGCCCTGTCGCCAACTATAGCTTGGGGTCAAATCCCTGGACTGTCACTGCGGCAGACTTGAATGCGGATGGGAATCTTGACCTAGCCACGTCGAACTATTGGACTAACGACGTTTCGATTCTGCTTAATACAACCCCGGCGGTAAATTTCGGGGCTGCAACTTACAGTGGCAGTGAAGGAACCGCAGATACAGTAGTCAATATTCCCGTTACTATCAGCGCCACTCCTGACGCTGCTGTAACAGTGCCTATTGTCATCGACCCCAGCAGCAGTGCCACCGAAAATTCAGACTACACCTTTTCGCCTACCTCGATTACATTCCCCGCAGGTGCAACAGGTGACGCACTCACCCAGAATGTTGCATTTACTATCAAACCCGACAACATAGTTGAAAATGCCGAAACCGCAATCTTCAACTTTGGCACAATCATCGGTGGCGTTGCCGGTACAACCAAACAAACCACACTAACTATTGCGGCTAACGGTCAACCTTCAAGCCTGAGTCCGTACCAAATAGACCTCAAAACAGGCGCAATTACCGGTGGGCCAAACCCGTTTATTTCTCTAGTAAATACCCCGACCGACTCAAACGCAGACAGTTGGTTAGAAGCGGTAGCCAAAATCAATTTTGACGGCAAGATCAAAAAAGCAAAATTCATCGTTGAATACGACAAAACTCCGTCAGGATGGACGGTAAATCTCGGCGACTCAGCGTCAAACGATGGCTATGGAGGGGATGCCAGCACTAACAGCCGCGATGCCGAGATGCAGATTGTTAACGGGGGTATGGCAGTTTTTGGGAATGACTACAATACACCCCCTGGCGGAGAACTTACCCCAGGAAATGTGCCTAACTTTGTGAGTAATGGTTCCCGCGTCGAGTTAGAAGTGAGCAACGAACAACTTGCGTGGGATAACAAAAGCGGGCTAAAAAATAGCCTGAATTCCCCATATCTTTACGCCCTCAACGGTCAACCTGATGCTACTGGGCCAGTCAATTCCGAGATTTACGCCGGATTTAACAGGGTGATTTCAGGGCCAGGCGATCGCATCGGATCGGGTGCTAGCAAGGTGACAATTCTGCTCAATCCGATCGACTACGCGATTAGCGCTGGTACTGCAACCGTTACAGAAGGCAATGAAGGCAAAACTGCTGCCACTTTTACTGTTACCCGCAGCGGTTGCACTGACTTGGCGAGCACAGTAGATTATGCGATCGCAGGTACTGCTACAAACGTCAGCGATTACAACAACATCGGCGGCACATCCGGTGCAACTGCTGCGACTGGTACGATTAATTTTGCAGCGGGCGAGACCTCGAAAACCATTACTCTGGATGTTTTAGGCGATGCGGCGATCGAAGCCAATGAAACCCTTGAGGTTACGCTGTCAAATCCCTCGGTATTAGATTCTACACCGACACTTACCACTGCTACCGCTACCACAACTATTACTAATGATGATACGGCTGGTGTTTCTATTACTCCTACGGAAACAACTGCCACAGAAGCAGGTACGAATGGTACCTACAATGTGGTGCTGAAATCGCGGCCCAGCGACCCTGTAACTATCACTCTCACAACAGGTGATCAGATTGAGGATCTCGCCCCTATCACTTTCACTGCGGACAATTGGAATGTCGCTCAAACCGTTACGGTGAAAGCTGTTGACGATGCGGTTGTGGAAGGGGCGCACAGCGCTAATCTTACTCACATTGTGAGTAGCGCTGATACGAATTATAACGGGATTGTGGTTCCAGGGGTGACAGTGGCGATTACTGATAACGATGTACCGCCACCAGTGACATCAAGCCTGAGTCCGTACCAAATAGACCTCAAAACAGGCACAATTACTGGTGCGCCAAACCAGTTTATTTCTCTAGTAAATACCCCGACCGACTCAAACGCAGACAGTTGGTTAGAAGCAGTAGCCAAAATCAATTTTGACGGCAAAATCAAAAAAGCGAAATTCATCGTTGAATACGACAAAACTCCGTCAGGATGGACGGTAAATCTCGGCGACTCAGCGTCAAACAATGGCTATGGAGGGGATGCCAGCACTAACAGCCGCGATGCCGAGATGAACATTGTTGACGGCAACATGAGCGTTTACGGGAATGACTACAATACACCTCCTGGCGGAGAACTTACCGCAGGAAATGTGCCTAACTTTGTTAGTAATGGTTCCCGTGTCGAGTTTGAAGTCAGCAACGAAGAACTTGGGTGGGATAACAAAAACGGGCTAAAGAATAGCCAGAATTCGCCATATCTTTACGCCCTAAACGGTCAAGTTGATGCTACTGGGCCAGTCAATTCCGAGATTTACGCCGGATTTAACAGGGTGATTTCAGGGCCAGGCGATCGCATCGGATCGGGTGCTAGCAAGGTGACAATTCTGCTTAATCCGATCGACTACGCGATTAGTGCTGGTGTTGCCACCGTTACTGAAGGCAACGAAGGCAAAACTGCTGCCACTTTTACTGTTACTCGCAGCGGTTGCACTGAGTTGGCGAGCACAGTAGATTATGCGATCGCAGGTACTGCTACAAACGTCAGCGATTACAACAACATCGGTGGCACATCCGGTGCAACTGCTGCGACTGGTACGATTAATTTTGCAGCGGGCGAGACCTCGAAAACCATTACTCTGGA